>DATBIP010000073.1:0-22095 GCA_036556885.1 Nitrosopumilaceae archaeon | reverse complement strand
TTGGCAATGATGTATCCAAGAGGAGAAAAGATCAAAGATCCTCATGATCCTGAAATTGTTGCACATGTAGCACGTATTGGAGCTGATTGTGGAGCAGATATTGTTAAAACAGTATATACTGGAGATATTGATTCATTTTCTAAAGTTGTTAGAGGAACGCCTGTACCAGTAGTAATTGCAGGAGGTCCTAAAGCAAAAACAGACATGGATATTCTTCAGATGACTGAAGATGCGATGAAAGCAGGTGCTAAAGGAGTAACATATGGTAGAAACATCTTTGGACATAAAAATCCTGAAAAAATGGTACAAGCTTTAGCTGCAATTATCTTCAATAAGGAAACAGCAAAGGAAGCTGTAAAGAAACTTGGCTAAAAGTAGAGAATTAATAATTTTGCCAAAGGTGAAACGACCTCATCTTGGTAAATTCTTAACACAGCTTGAAGGTGAGGGAATCAATATTGTGTACGTGGATCCAAAAAGCATTACCAAATTCAAAACTAAACTTGAGACAATCTATCCTTCTTCTATTGCCAATTATGTAGTTTTAGAAAAAGAGTCATCTTCAAAACCTAGAGGAAAAAAGGCTGGCAGAAAATTCAAGGTTTTATCAAATAATGATATTGAAAAAATCCTAATTTCTGCAAAAAAAGGATTAGATTTTGTAATTGTTGAGGTTAAAGATTGGAAAATAATTCCGCTCGAAAATATAATTGCCAAGTTACATAAAATACATACAAAGATTTTTGCAATTGCTAACAGCCCAGCTGAAGTACGTAAGATGTTTTCTATTCTTGAGGTAGGAGTAGATGGTGTAATTTTTAGCTCAGCTTCAATTAATGAAATAAGAGAAGCTCTAGTCTATCTTGGTACACGAAATTTTGACCTTAAAACTGCAAAAATTATTGATATAAAGGAGGTAGGAGATGGGGAAAGAGTTTGTGTTGATACTGCATCTATGTTACATCGTGGAGAAGGAATGTTAATTGGTAGCAGATCAAACTTTTTGTTTCTAGTACACAATGAATCTGTTGGCTCATCATTTACTTCACCAAGACCTTTTAGAGTAAATGCAGGAGCTGTACACTGCTATACTCTTTCACCAGATGGTACAACGAATTATCTTTCAGAAATAGAAACAGGTTCTGAAGTCCTAGTACTTGATTCAAAAGGTAAAGCTCGAAGAGTAACTGTTGGTCGTTCAAAAATTGAGAGAAGGCCAATGCTAATGATCAAAGCACAGATAGGAAACGAGATTGGAGGAATTATTGCACAGGATGCAGAAACTATTAGATTTGTAAAACCAAATGGACATTTGGTATCAGTCACACATCTCAAAAAGGGAGATTCGGTATTAGTATACTCTAAATCAGCTACGGGAAGACACTTTGGAATGGAAGTTTCTGATGAATACATCTTAGAAAAATAAAAAATGACCTACAAAACCTGCGTAACAATAACTGAAAAAAATCCAAAAAAACTTAACTTAATTTTAAAAAATGCACTCAAAAAATCAAACTTTGCAGAATTAAGGTTAGATTTTTTAAAACCTTTCCATGTTCCTGATGTACTAGAATCAACTAAGAAACAATTGGGTAGATGTGTATGCACCTTGAGGCCAGCAACAGAAGGAGGAAAATTTCAAGGAACGGATAAAGAAAGAATTTCAATTTTAAAGCTGATTGCAGAGTATCATCCTTTTCTATTAGATGTAGAATTTAATACCTTAAGAAAAAACAAAAGCCTTCATAATTATATCAAAAAAACAAAAACTGAAGTTTTGGTTTCATGGCACGATTTTAAAAAAACACCAAGTATTCCTGCTTTAAAAAATATGTTAAAACAAATGCAAAAATTTTCAAAAAATATTAAAATTGTGACAAATGCAAAAGTACATGACGACTTTTCAAAAATACTTTCACTATACAATAATTCTACAAAAACAAATCTAATTGCATTTGCCATGGGGGATGAAGGAAGAATGTCAAGAATTCTTTGTCTCTATCTTGGAGCGCCGTTTACCTATGTATCACTGGGTAAACCTGTTGCACCTGGACAATTTAGTTTAGACGAAGTTAAGAGAATAATCAGAGTATAAAAAAACCTCAGTTTGATACTTTTTAATGGATTTTTAATATAGTGTGGTGTTTGTCTCATAAAACAAACTAAATCATTTTAATCCAAAGTGCATAATGAGATTATGAAATACATGATTGGATTTGGCATAGTATTTGCATTTATGATTATTTCTGGACTGGTTACAGGCCAGGATGCTCTTGCTTATACTGAACCACCTACAAAGGATACAAAACAATTCATGTCTGGAGTATTTTTAGCTGGTTTTATTGGAATATACGGTGGAGCAATTTATCTTCACAAAACATCAGAAATAAAAAAAGTTCCTACTCATTCTTAGAAATATAATTAACCGGCAGTGGGCAGTTGTCATCTTAAATTGTGTCTTATGTCCAACCTGATTATTATTAACTAATTTAGGCTTATATCATTCATTAAATTGAAAAATCGTATGACAAAAACTTATGCGATAATTGGTGATCCTATTGATCATTCATTATCTCCAAACATTCACAATGCCGCCTTTAAAGAATTAAGGCTTGATTGTACTTATATTGCATATAAGATTCCAAAGGGGGAGCTAGCAGCAGGAATAGAATCTCTAAAAAAAATTAAAATCAGTGGATTTAACGTCACCATTCCTCATAAAGTCGAGATGATCAAATACCTAGACAGCTCTGATGATGACTGTAAAATGATTGGAGCTACCAACACTGTATCAAACGATGATGGAAAACTTCGAGGGTACAATACAGATATGGATGGATTTCTTGATCCAATTAAAAAAAGAAAAATTCCAATCAAAGAATCAAATATATTATTAATTGGCGCAGGAGGAGCTGCCAGAGCAATTGTTGCAGGGTTTGCAAAAGAAAAAGCCGGAAAAATAACAATTGCAAATAGAACACAACAAAATTCAGAATTACTTGCTCAATTTGCACATAATATAGGAATTGATACAAAAATTGTTACCTTAGATCAAGTAGGTGAGACTGCGTCTAATTACAACTTTATTGTAAATGCGACATCAATCGGAATGAAGAATGAACCAAGCCCCATTTCAACAAAAACTATCAATGAAAAATCAGTTGTATATGACATTGTGTATAAACCAATCAACACAGATTTAATTACGCAGTCTAAAAAAAATGGAGCAATAATAATTTATGGATATGAAATGTTACTTGCGCAAGCTGCTCGTGCATTTAAGATATGGCACGGAATTGATGCACCTTATGAAACAATGAAAAAGGCCATCTTAGGAGTATTCTAATGCTACAAGCTCAAGCAACACTACATGGAGCAGTTTCAATTGTAAATGCAATAGCAACTGGAAAGGGTGCAACACTTGGAATATCATTAAAAACAAAAGCAATTGTAAAAATATCTCCTGGAAATGGCATTTCTATTGAATCGAGAAACAAAACAATTAGTTCTCGTCTAATTAACAGAGTAGTTCAAAAAGTTATTCCCAAAAGTGAACTTGAAAAATTCAAGGTTGAAATTGCATTAGAATCAGATATTCCAACAGGTTATGGATTGAAAAGCTCAAGTGCAATCTCTTCTGCTGTTTCATTAGCATGTGCAAAGTTATTTAGACCAAAATGGACTGACAAACAGATTCTACTTGCAGGGGTTGATGCATCAATTGAAAGCAGAGTTTCCATTACTGGAGCATATGATGATGCATGCGGTTGCTATTATGGAGGCTTTGCAGTTACAGACAATTATAAAAGAAAGATAATAAAATTAGAAAAAGGCCCAAAAAATTTGGCCGCTGTGATTTTCATTCCAAAATCAAGAAAACGAGGTAATGTAAAAAATCTAAAAAATCTTAGACCCATTTTTGAACAGGCGTGGGAGCTTGCTCGGGATTCTGATTATTGGAATGCCATGATACTAAATGGATTAGCAACCTCAACTATACTCAACTCGGATCCTAAACTTATTACGAGTTTAATAGAGAAAGGGGCATTAGGGGCGTCAGTCTCTGGGAATGGCCCTGCAATTGCTGCAATATCAAAAAAAGAAGATATAGTAAACATAAAGAAGATTTTTTCAAATCTCGTTGGAACTATAATAGTTTCTGAAATTAATAACAAAAAGGCTGAAGTTTATGAGTTGTAAAATAGAAAAATCAAAACTATCTGGAAAAATAGTTTGTCCGGCAAACAAAAGCTATACACATAGAGCTATAATGCTAGCATCCTTAGCTAAAGGAAAAAGTATAATCAAAAATGTACTAAATTCAAGTGATATCAATGCTACAATTAATTCATGCAAGAATTTTGGTGCACAAATTACAAAAACTGAAAATGATCTAACAATAAGTGGCATTACTGAATTCAAAGTTTGTGATTCTATGATTGATGCAATGAATTCTGGCACAACAATTAGGATTGCAGCAGCAATAGCATCCCTATCTGGAGGAAAAACCACGCTTTCAGGAGATGATAGTCTACAAAAAAGACCCATGCAGCCATTACTGGATGCTTTAGAATCTATTGGAGCAAAATGTTCTTCCACTAATGGAAAACCTCCGATTACAGTTACGGGCATAGCTAGGGGTGGTAATGTAAACATTCCAGGAAATATTTCAAGCCAATTTGTAACTGCATTAATGATCATTGCTCCGTTGACAGAAAAAGGATTAGTATTAACAATTGAGGGAGATTTAGTATCTAAACCATATCTTGATGCTACAATCAATATAATGAAAAAATTTAGTGCAAAAATTGATACAACTATACCATACAAAAAATATCAGATTTTTCCACAGGATTACAAATCAACTACACTAACAATCCCTAGTGATTTTTCTAGTATGGGGTTATTACTTTCAGCAGCTGTATTGCTTGGAGACGATCTGACATTTGAAATGATAAAGGGTGATTTACCTCAGGGAGACGAGAAAATTATAGATATTTTAAAAATTTTAGGAGTTGATGTCAGTGTAGGCAAAAATACTATTTCAGTAAAATCTCCTCAAAAACTAAAAGGGGGTAAATTCGATTTGAATAGTACACCAGATCTTCTACCTCCGTTGGCCATTTTAGCATTAAAAACAGCAAAACCAATTGAAATCTTCAATGTCAAACATGCAAGATACAAAGAAACAGATAGAATTGCTGTTCTTGCTAGAGAATTGAAAAAATTAGGCGTTAAAGTAAAAGAAAATGAAGATGGTTTGATGCTAGAAGCTCCTGACAAACTAAAATCTGCAGAATTGAATTCTGAAAATGATCATCGATTATTTATGGCATTTTGTATTGCAGGAATGTACATTGGAGATTGTTCAGTTACAAATCCTGAATCAATTGAGATATCTTATCCTAATTTCATCTCTGACATGAACAAAGTGGGTGGAAAAATAAAATTTAATCTATAAGGATTATAAGCATCAATTAGTTAATCTCAGTTATTGCCTGGAAGTTCTATTGGACAAAGACTAATTCTTACAAGTTTTGGTGAAAGTCATGGAAGATGTGTAGGTGCGGTTTTAGATGGTTGCCCAGCTGGATTAGAGCTTGAAGAAAAAGACATTCAAAAAATGTTAGACTATAGAAGGCCTGGACAATCATTAGTGTCTACACAAAGAAAAGAAGCAGACAAAGTAGAGATTATCTCAGGAGTATTTAGGGGGTACACCACTGGGGCTCCCATTGCAATGGTTATTTGGAATCAAGATTACGATTCACAATCTTACAAGAATCTTACAACAAAGATGAGACCTGGACATTCGGATTATCCTGCTCTAGTTAAATACAAAAAATTCAATGATTATCGAGGGGGTGGCAGGTTTTCAGGAAGATTAACTGCGACACATATCCTAGGCGGAGCAATTGCTAGAAAGTTACTCAAAGTAGCTTTGGATATTGAGACAAATGCATACACATCACAAATTGGTAAAATTAAGATGAAAAAACAACCTACATCTAAAATGATGAAGTTAATTTATTCAAATGAGGTAAGATGTCCTGATAAAAACTCTGCAGCGTTAATGAAAAAAGCAATTCTGGATGCAAGAAAAAATGGAGATTCGCTTGGAGGGATAATAGAATCCGTTACTACAAACTTGCCTGTAGGTCTTGGCGAACCAATTTTTAGTTCATTAGAATCAGATCTTGCTAAGGCACTATACTCCATCCCAGCCGTTAAGGGTGTGGAATTTGGTTCAGGTTTTGCTGGTTCAGAGACTTTTGGTTCAAAAAATAATGATCCATACACGATAAAGAATGGTAAAATCATGACCAAAACTAACAATGCAGGAGGGATTTTAGGAGGATTATCAAATGGTATGCCAATCGTTTTACGGGTGGCTTTTAAACCAGCCTCGTCAATATCAAAAAAACAGAGTACTATTGACATTAAAACAAAAAAACCAACTATTTTGAAAGTTGAGGGAAGACATGACCCATGTGTTGTACCACGTGCTCCACCAGTTGTAGATGCATTTGTGTCACTTGTTTTAGCGGATCATGCTCTTTTAAGCAATTTTATCAAACCGGTACTATAGTGCAATGCCCGAATTAGATAATCTTAGAGATAAAATAGATGAGATTACACTTGAAATGATAAGATTATTAAAAAAAAGAACTGAAATTGCAAAACAAATAGGAACTATAAAAAAAGATCTGGATTTGAGTGTCACAGATGAAAAAAGAGAAGAGAATCTTCGTGCAAAAGTTGTTTCATTATGTTCAGAAATTGGAATTAGTGAGACACTAGGTACTAGATTTCTTAATTTTTTATTAAACGAATCAATTAAAGTTCAATCAACAAATCAACAAACTCATCTTTCAATTTTTTTAAAAGCAAAATCACTAGAACAACAAGGTAAGAAAATTATTCATATGGAAGTAGGAGAGCCAGATTTTCTTCCTCCAAAAATTGTAAAGGATGCATTAGAAGAAGTTTATGACAAAGGATTTGTAAAATATGGTCAAGCAAAAGGATTGCCAGAATTTCGTTTAGCTCTTGCAAAAAAAACTAGCAAGCAATATGGAGTTGATGTATCACAAGAAAATATTCTTGTGTGTCCAGGAGCAAGATATGCAGTTTATTTGGCAATCACAACTCTTCTTAATCCAGGAGATGAAATAATTGTATTTGAACCCTCATGGCCTGCATACAAAGATTGTGCTATGAGTGCAGGGATCAAAGTAAGAACAATTAAAACAAATCTTGAAAATAATTGGGAACCATCAATTGAACAAATTAAAGAAATTATAAATCCAAATACAAAAATGATTGTTCTAAACTATCCAAATAATCCAACAGGAAAAATATTATCTGAAAAAATTCAAGATGAGATATTTAAGATTATAAAAAAACATAATCTCTACTTGCTTAGTGACGAGATATATGCCCAGTACTCTTATAATAAATGGAAAAGCGTTCTCTCTTATAATTACGATAACTCCATAGTCACCCAATCCTTTTCAAAATCGCATGCCATGACTGGTTTTAGGATTGGTTATGCTGTATCTAGTCCTCAAATAATCGAAAAAATGGCAAAACTTCAAGCAATTTGTCTTACAAATGTGTCAGAACCAATCCAATATGTAGCCATGAGGGCCTTAGAAGCAGATACATCCAATAATTCTAATATCGTTAAAGCTAGACTAGATATTGTGATTCATAAAGCTAAAGAGATTGATCTTGACTTTGTCGAGCCAGATGGGGCTATGTATCTTTTTGCTAGAGTAAAAAAACAAGGATTTGATGGAACTCAATTTTCTAATAAATTACTTGACTATGGACTAGCAGTAGCTCCTGGTGGAGGATTTGGAGATTACAAAGATTTTATTAGAATTTCTGCTTGCCAAGATGAAAAAAAATTAGTTGAAGGAATGAACATACTTGCTGATGTTCTAAAGGAAATAAAATGAAAAAAACAATTTCAATTATTGGTGTAGGAGGAAAAATGGGAAGATGGTTTGCAAATTATTTCCAAGAAAATGGTTATGAAGTAAGTGGATATGATTCGGAAACTCAAAGTAATATAAAAAATATTATCCCATCAAATTCGCTGGTATCTGCAGTCTTAAATGCTGATTATGTATTGCTATGTACTCCTACCAGAAGAACTCCAGAGATTATTAGATTAATTGCAAAAGAGATGAAACGTGGATCTTATTTAATTGAAATCTCTTCACAAAAATCAAAAACTGCAGCAGCGCTTGCCAAAATGCCTTCAAAGGTTTATCCAATTTGTATTCATCCAATGTTTGGTCCAGGTGCAAAAAATATCAAAGGCCAACACATAATTTCAATTCCAATTAAAGATGCTAAAAAAGAATTATCGGTTACAAAGTCACTTTTTCCTGGTGCAAATTTTGTAACTATTGATGCTATTGAACATGATAAAAAAATTGCAGTTATTTTAGGTCTAACTCATTTGATTAATGTTGTGTTTGCAAATATACTTGCAAAAGATGATAAGATCTCACTTACAGAAAAAATGTCTGGAACCACATTCAAGGCTCAAAAAATTCTAACTGAAAGCATAATGACAGAATCTCCTGAATTAATTGAAACGATAATTTCTAATCCAGAAATTAGACGATTTGCAGAGGAATTTTGGAAAGATATTGGTAGATTATTGACTTCAGTTCAAGAGGGTAAATCTGAAGAAATTCTAACATATATCAAATCAAGCCAAGAGAGATTAGGTAAGAATTCTGACCTCGAGGGTGCGTATAAAAAATTAACAACGATGGTAAATTCAATTGAAAAAAAATAATGACGCATTCAACAAAGATAATTACTTGTTTTCTTAGAAGTGGAAATAAAATACTAATTTTAAAAAGAAGTGATAAAGTCAAAAGCATGAGAGGTTTGTGGGCAGGCATAAGTGGCATTATAGAAAAAAATGAAGTGCCTCTATCTAGAGCAAAAATTGAGATATTTGAAGAACTTGGAATAAATCATGATCAAATACAATTAGTAAAGGAAGCAGAGGAGATGCGAATAGTGTCGCCACAGTATGAAAATCATGAATGGAAGATCTATGCTTTTTTGTTTGATGTAATAAATCCAAAAATAAATCTTAATTGGGAAAATTCAGAATACAAATGGATTAATGCAGAAGAGATTTCAAATTATGAAACCGTTCCTAGTCTAGAAAAAGTTTTACTTAACTTGCTGTAGTTTATCGTTTTCTTTTTCATACTTTCTTTGTTGAGGCAACATGACATATACGCATGCACCGCCACACATTGTACATGGTACGTTGTTACCTGGGTGTTGACCAGTTCTGCCATGGATACGTGCAGCTTCTTCAGGATCAATTGATAACGCTATTTGTTTTTCCCAATCAAGAGTACGTCTAGCTTCGGTCATTTTCATATCCCATTTGATTGCTTTTTCCCTCAACTTTACCAAATCACCTGCATGTGCAGCAATTCTATAAGCAATAAGACCTGCTTTTACCTCCTCTGAATTGGGTAAAGCGAGGTGTTCAGAGGGCGTTAAATAACATAACAGGTCAACACCTTCACTAGCTGAAACTGCAGCACCTATTGCACTTGCTATATGGTCATGACCTGATGCAATATCTGTTACAAGTGGTCCTAATACATAATATGGAACATCGCCAATTAACGATTTTGCTAATCTAACATTTGCTGCCACCTCGTTTAACGGAACATGGCCGGGTCCTTCAACCATTACTTGAATATCTTTTTCGTGTGCATGTTTTGTTAAACGAGCAATGTTAATCATTTCTTGAATTTGCAATTCATCGTGCGAATCAAGAATAGAGCCTGGTCTTAAGGCATCACCAAGGCTAAATGTTACATCATATTTTTGTGCAAGCTCAATCAGATAATCAAAATGAGTAATGTATGGATTTTCTTTGTCATGTTTTAGCATCCAAGCTGCGGTAATGGTGCCTCCTTTGCTTACTACTCCACCATATCGTTCAACTTTGAGTATTCTCTTTGCGATTTCTTTACTAATTCCAGAGTGAATTGTAGTATAGTCAACTCCATCCTTGGCATTATTTTCAAAGGCGTTAAGAAAATCATCTTCAGTCAAATTCATTGGATTTTTGTGTTTTTCTACGCCATGATTGTAAGCTTCATAGATTGGTACGGTTCCAAAGGTTATTGGAGCAGCCTCTAACAATGCTTTTCTTATCATTCCTACATCGCCTCCATCACTTAGATCCATAATCGTGTCAGCATGATATTTTACAGCAATCTTTGCTTTTTCAATCTCTTCTTGAAGATCGATTTTTAAAGTTGATGTGCCAATGTTAACATTGACTTTTGTTTTCATACCTTTACCTATTCCAACATTGTGAATTTTTTGTGGCCTGTTGTTATTACTTGGAATTATTATTGAACCGCTTGCAACTTTAGGAATTAACCAGTCTAAGGTTACATCCTCGTCTTTTGCGACAAGTTTCATTTCGTCAGTTGCAACACCTCGTCGTGCTGCACTCATTTGTGTGCCCAACATAGTATGTACATTTTTACTAGATTTAAACAATAGTCCTAGAAGAGAAAGAAAATGAACTTACTTTCGATTGCAGGTTCTGATCCATCTTCTGGTGCAGGAATACAAAGTGATATCAAAACTTTCACAGAATTGGGGGCCTATGCTTTTACTGTTATTACATCAATTACTAGCCAGAATACTTCAAAATTTGGTCAAATAGAGCCAGTTTCTCCAAAAATGATTAAAAATCAAATTGACTCTATTTTTTCTGATTTTAAGGTCGACGCAATCAAGATTGGGATGGTTTACAATTCCCCTGCTATCAGAGCAATTTATTCAAAACTAGCAAAGATGGGAATTCCAATAATTCTTGACCCGATAATAAAATCTACAACTGGTGGAAGAATATTAAAAAATGATGCTGTTAATGATTTCATAAAATATCTTGTTCCTATATCTTATGTAGTTACTCCAAATGTTTCAGAGGCATCACATCTAAGCAGAGTTCAAATAAAAAACAAACACGACTTACAAAAATGTGCCATAAAAATACAAAATCTTGGAACAAAAAATGTAGTTATTACTGGAGTTTCTTTTGAAAAAAATAAAGTTTCAGATTTTGTTTTGGAGGGCTCTAAAAACTATCTCATTTCTGGACAAAAAATAAATCAAATGAACCATGGAAGTGGGTGTAATTTTTCTTCTGCATTGACAGTTGCAATTGCTAGTGGTAATAATCTGCTAAATGCAGTAAAGTTTGCAAAAAAATACACGTATAATTCAATTAAGAATTCAAAAAAAATAGGGAAAGGTGTCTCAATTACTCACTTTACTCAATTAGATTCTAATGAAAAAATTCTTAGAGGTGCTATACATGATTTTCAAAATTTAAAGAATATTTATTCGGTTATACCTGAATGCCAGACTAATTTTGTGTATTCTAAAGAAGAAATCAAAACAACTCAGGACATTTTAGGAGTTTCTGGAAGAATTGTAAAATCAGGTAAAGATGTGATTGTAGCAGGTAATTTAGAATATGGAGGTTCAAAACATGTTGCTTCTGCGCTTTTAGAAATTCATAAAAAATTTCCTCAAATAAGAGCTGCAATTAATGTAAAGTATGATCCTTGTTTAATTGATTTAGGTCTAAAAAAAGGCCTAGTGGTAAAAAGTTACAATCGAGCCAAGGAACCATCTAATGTTAAAAGAAAAGAAAATAAATCAATTTCATGGGGGATAAAACAAGCCATTAAAAATTCTAACATTCCTCCAGACATGGTATTTCATAAAGGGGATTTTGCTAAAGAGCCAATGACAATAATTTTTGGTATTAATCCAAGTCAAGTAGTCGAGAAGATTTCCAAAATTTTGTGAGACCAGTTTGATTGTAATGTATTAGAAATCTATACTTCAACATAAATAGCCATAATTTCAAATACAAACTCGTGAAAGCTGTAATTTTAGCTGGTGGGTTAGGAACAAGGCTTCAACCATATACAACATTTGTTCCAAAACCAATGCTTCCGTTGGGAGAAAAACCATTACTTGAACATCTGATTGAATGGCTAAGAAAAAATGGAATCAAAAGTACAGTTTTGTGTGTGAGTTATCTTAGAAAAACTATTGAGGATTATTTTGAAGATGGTGAAAGATTCGGAATGGAAATAGAATATGCCATTGCAAGTAAACCTCTGGCAACAGCAGGACAGCTAAAAACGGCTGAAAAATTTATCGACGAGTCATTTGTATGTGTATATGGAGACTCAATTTTTGATTTTGATTTAAAAACAATGATCAACCAGCATTTAAAAAAGAAATCCTTTATCACTATGAGTCTTTATGAATACAAAACCAAACTCAATTATGGAGTTATTGAAACAACCAAAAATGGTAGAGTCATTGGTTGGAATGAAAAACCAGAGATTAAGGCTAATATCAACATAGGCTGTTATGTTATGGAACCTCAAGTTTTTGAACTAATTCCAAGCAACAAACCATATGGTATGGACGATGTTATCAAAAAAGCTATTTTGAGAAAAAAAGTGGTCAATAGTTTCCTAACCAAAAAGGGATTTATGGATATTGGGGACAAAACATCCTACAAGAAAGCATATCAACAATTCCTTGAAAAATTAGGCAATATATGATGACTAGAAATGCTTGACATTACAATCCGAAAACTAAACGAAAATGATCTTTTCAATGGGTTTTTACAGTCTATGGACTCCCTAAAGCAAGCAAGTAATCTTAGTCAACAAAAAGCTAGAGATATTTTTAACAAAATTAAAACAAATCCTAATCATTTTGTATATGTAGCGATTTTAGATGGGAGGGTTGTTGGTTCGACTTCCATGATTATTGAACCAAAATTTATTCATGATGGTCAAAGTGTTAGTCATATCGAAGATGTCGTTGTAGCGAAAGAACATCAAGGAAAAGGTATTGGTGAAATGTTAATACGTTATTTATTAGATTTCGCAAAAGAGAATAATTGTTACAAAACAATATTGGATTGTTCTGATGAGGTGAAACCATTTTATGAGAAAATTGGTTTCAAAAAACATTCAAATGGAATGCGTTATGATCATTCTTAGAAATATTCTTTTTTAGGTTTCTTTTTCTTTATTCTTAGTAAGATTATACCTGTAGCTATCACAGGAATTGAGACGCCCATAAAGAGGGGCGGAGTTATAATTACAGTTTGAACCAAGTAATCTATGTGTATATCTTGGACAAGAGTTTGAGCGAAGATCATTCCAACTAAAAGTATACTGCCTCCTGCAAGTATCATTGCACCAATTGGTTTTGAACCATATCTTTTTGCCATAATAAAAGAAGTTCCTGCTAAAATTACTGCGGGGGCAATACCAATTGAAATAAATTGTAAAATTTTCGGGACTGGTTCAACCTCTTGTCGTGGATCTATTAGGAAAACATATAGAGTTATAATTTCTCCAACAAACATAATAAACAAGCCAAGACTTGCTGCAGCTATATACTTTTCAATTGCCATACAACATGAATTTTTATCAAAGATAAATAACTTGATATTCTATACGATTCCAACTAGATTGGCTAATTCTTTTCTGCAGGAAGCGCCTAGTTTTTCTGCTGCTTGTTCAGGAGAGGTTTTATTCAAGAATACACCATAACCACGTTCTAACCCTGACCAAGCATCAGTAATTGGGTATACTTCAATATGCCAGTGTATTTGTCTGCTGTTCTTTTTTTCTGGAGATAGATGAAATACAAGATTGTAAGATAAATTCTGGATTGTATTTGATAGACCTCCTAAGGTTGCACGTAAAATCAAAGAAAGATCGTTTATCTCTTTTTGAGTGATTTTTGAAAAACTGGTTGTATGTTTTTTAGGACAAATCCAAAATTCGTAAGGATATGAAGGAGCCCAAGGGCAAAATGCAATGAACCCCTCGGTTTGTAAAATTTGTCTTGGACCTCCTGTTTCAGCAGTAACTGTTTGGCATAATGCACAAACGCCTTTTTCATTTAGAATCTTGTGTGTTGCTTCTGCTTCTGCATCAATAACTGGTGGGATAGTAGAGAAGGTTACAACATGAAGATGAGGATGAGAAATTTCTCCGCCAGCCTCCTTACCATGATTTGCATAAATTGAGACATAGGTAACTCCTTTTTGTGTATACAACCATCTGAGCCTATCTTGAATAACTACAAGGATGTTAGACCACTGCTCAGTATCTATTGTTGCAAAAGAGTCTTGTGGGTTTGGGGAGGCAACGACAATATAATGATAGCCATATGCAGGTTCGCTATAGTGTGGTTTATCACTATAGGTGTTTTCAGTTTTGGTTGATACCGCGGGGGTTTTACTTTCAAAAACCCTAATTGACCAACCTTTAACATAATTATCTTCACTATCTTGTAGTCTTTGTAGCATGCCATCTTTTGCCACCAAGGAAAGAACAGATGGATTTGTCATAGATTCATTTCCAGGTGCAAAGGGAGATTTTTTACCATCAGAAACTTTACCGTTACCAGAGGATATGATCATAAATCTCTCAAGAATCGAGTCTTTACGCATCTCTCCCATAATCAATACAGAAAAAATTTACGAGTTAAAAGCTTTCTGTGGATCGATATTTTTAGATTAGTCAAAGTGATTGCAAGATTTAAAGTGAGCATATAAAATTTTTAAAATGGAGCTGATCAGCATTAAAGAAAATTCTGATGTGCATTTGGTCTATGTCTTATTAGATGGTGTTGGGGATCTTCCACATCCAGATCTAAAAGGAAAGACGCCTTTAGAGTCTGCAGTTACCCCAAACCTTGACAAATTAGCAAAAAATGGTTCAATAGGAGAAGTAATTTCAGTTGGCAAAGGAATTGCTCCGGAATCTGATATTGCGGTTTTCAATATGCTTGGGTACAAATTTCTACATGATGACTATGTAGGAAGAGGAGTAATTGAGGCAATAGGAGTTGGAACAGATTTCAAAGATGGGGATTTGGCATTAAGAGGAAATTTTGCAACATTAAATGATGAAGGAGTCATAATAGATAGAAGAGCTGGTAGAAGAATAGAAAGAGATGACGCCTTAGAAATTGCCAGAGAAATTGAGCAATACACTAAATTTTCAGTGCCAAACACTTCGGTAGTAGTAGCACCGACAATTGGTCATAGAGTTACAGTGAGGATAAGATGTGATGGAAAACCCCTTTCCTCAGATATTACTAATACTGATCCCGCATATTCAAGAGTAGCTGGAATGGGAATAGCCAAAGCAGTAACTGATTTTATGAAAATTGAAAAGTGTCTTCCATTAAATGAATCCCCAAGTGCAATTCTTACAGCCAAATTAGTTAATGAGTTTACTGAACAGTCTCTAAGCATAATGAAACGAAGTGATGTTAATCAAAGAAGAAATCGAGATAGAAAAAAGATTCTTAGTAGTATATTGTTACGCGACGCTGGAAATAGATATCCTGTGGTAAAACCGATTAATGATTTGTATTCGATGAATTTTTCATGTATTGTAGATATGCCAGTTGAATTGGGGATTTCTGAGGTTCTTAAAATGAAGGCCTTCAAAGCCGGAGGATTATCAGATTATGAAGAAAAAGCAAGGGTTGCAGCAAAAGCCATGGAAACTCAAAATGCCATTTACGTTCATTTGAAAGGACCTGATGAATTTGGTCATGATGGAGATGCCATAGGAAAAATGAAAAACATTGAAGAAATTGATAGACGGTTCTTTGGAACATTACTTGATAATATTGATACAAGTAAAGTTGCAGTTGTAATTTCCGCAGATCATTCTACACCGTGTATCAATAAAGGTCACAGTGATGATCCCGTACCACTACTTGTTTCAGGAGACATGATTAAAAAAGACGGCACAGTAAGGGTTACAGAAAATGAAGCTAAGAAGGGAAGCATTGGATTAATTGAAGGCATTCAAGTAGTAAAAACTGCTCTTGATTTAATCAAATCTGAAATCTAACTAGTTCTCTAGAATTTTGCATGTCTTTAATTTTATTTCTAATACGATCAATGTCAATGTTGTGATATGTTGAAGGAGAATTACCGAGTTTTTCAGATGCACGACCTAGCATTCCAATACCTATTGCATCATCATTTTTCTGAGAATGAGCAAATGCTACTGCAACTAAAATAATTCCTTGAACTAGTTCTTTTTCTTTTCCATAGCATTTTTTCCAAACACCTTCAAATGCTTCGTGACTTTCCCAGAATCTTTCGTTGTTAAAGTAAAAAATTCCATCCTTTATTCCATCCTCTTTTTCAATTTCTTCTTCAACTACATGTCTTGCATTATCTAATTTACCAATGACATTTAGCTTTTTAATCACAGAATCTAGTTTTTCTTTTTCTACTGAAACATCAAACTCAACAAATTTACTTGCTACACGAGCAACCCTAACTAATGCTCCAAGATCTGAGCAAAGTTCTCTTGCTTTATGAACAAGTTCACGAGAGTTTAATGGAACATATCCATTATTTTGTAAATGAAGCATATAGCGTTCCATGGAATCTATATGGCATGATTTCATAAATTTCTTCTTAATTTTCAATTAAATTTATATGAACTATAGAAAGGATTTTGGTACATGTCAATGATTGAAACGATAAATGATGTAAATAATTCATTTCTATCAAGAAGAGAGATTACTTGTAACTTTGCAGGTATTGGTGGGAAATTGAAAAAACTTGATGCTATAGAAATGGTTAAAAAAGAATTCAAACTGGATGGAAAGGTCATTATTCCAATAAAAATGAAAAATCATACAGGCAGACCATCAATAGTTGGAACATTCTATGTTTATGATGACGAAAAACTTGCAAAACAGCACATAAATCCTGTTATTTTTAGTCGCTTAGAAAAAGCAAAAACTGCAAGCGAAAAACCAGATGCCCCTGCAGCAGAAGAAAAACCAGTGGAGACAAAAGTCGATGCTGAAGCAAAACCAACTGAGGAGAAATCCTAAGAATGGCAGGTAAGAAGGGGTCTAGCCCAAGTGTTTACAAATATTTTAAAATTGAAGGGACTAAAGCAGTAAAAACAAGAAAAATTTGTTCACGTTGTGGAAAAGGTGTGTTTATGTCAGAACACAAAAACCGTAGAACCTGTGGTAAATGTGGTCTTACAGAGTTTGTACAATAATTAAAAATATTTCTTCTTACGGATTTTACCACTTTTTTCTTCAAGTTTTTCCATTTTTTTGATGAGAGATGGATCATGATTTATTCTTGAGAGTGCTTCTGTTGATAATTTAATTATGTTAGAATCCATGGTGATATTTGTTGTTGGGAGATTTTTTTTGATCCAAAACTTGACAGTTTTGTCCTCAAGTTTGTAATCTTTAAAACCTGCTGGAAATTTCTTTGTAATGTGTAAAAGCAATGTGTTGTCATTAAAAACAGCCCTAGGTTCAAAAAGCCTTGTTGCATCAGCATATACATTTTCAAATAAATTTCCTGATATTTCTTCTGACAGGAGCTGCATTTTAGATACCTTCCGAATCAAATCCAAATAATGAAGAAACTCATGTGCCAAAATGGCATGTATAGTTCCTTTCAAACCATATGCAACAAGGGGTGCAGAAATTTGTATCACTACCTGAAGTCGGTTTTCAGAAATTAATGGAATGGTTCTTGCAAAAAGTATTCCATAGTCATAGGAACTTGAAGAAGAAATAACTAATGATGGCTCTACATAAGCAATTGGAAAATTTATCCCTGAGGCTTTCTCAATTCTGTTAATTCCTGATATAACTAGAGGAAATCTTTCAATAACCAAATTATATACATCGCCAGGCAAAATTCCTTTTTGATGTGCCTCCTTAATTTTTATTAATGGATCCAAGAACCATGTCAAAAGCAAAATGTTTTAAATATAATTGAATCTATGACGATTTCTCAGTAACTCTTTTTTTATTGCATGAGAAGATTGTTTTATCCTTCATGTATGAAGTGGGGGGAAAATATGGTTTTGAGGCAGGCTAGAATTACCCTCACTTCACAACTATAGTAAAAAATGATATCGAAAATAAAAAAAACTCTAGCGGTTTCTTAATTCAATGTTTTGAAAATCAAATTCACTACATTTACATTTGTTTCCTAAAAGTTCACTAAGATTAGGTTGTACATTATTACCCTCAACGAATCGCTTTATTGGTAACCCGCCATCAACTGTTATCCAAAGGGAAAATGATTTTGGTGAAGATTTTAGGAATTTTATACTATAAATGGATTTTTGAATTCGCTTGTTAGGTTTTTCATATATAATAATAGGAGTTTTTTTTAGTATTTTTAGCGGATTAAGATTATGTGATTTTAAGTTTTGTTCTGTAATAATTGATAATTTTATTTTTGATCTAAATTGAATTATGCCTTTTGGAATATTAGAAATTATTTTTAGATTGTGAATTTCTATTTTATCTTGTAGGTATTTTTTTTGAAGTCTGATTTTTCGTTTTTTAGGATTTAATATCTTGGCAAAAAATGGTCTGCCTCTTCCAAGCACAAGACTATTTTTATCCTCGCCACCAATCCAAGTAATTTTTATCGGTGCTCCCCCAAATTTTTCTAATAAAAGTTTGATAATTCTACCTTCAACGCTGGAATCTTCTGAAAACCCATAATAATTGCACATAGTGCAACCTTTTCCATTGCAATTAATGCACTGAATTTGTTTTTGAGAAATACCACGAATTCTTTTTATATATTTTCCATAAACCAATAGTGATTTTGCTTGTAATTCGCATGAATCATTTTTAAAATTAAATGTAAAAGTTAAATCGGGATGAAAAACGTCTATCTTTGTTTTGGTTTTCTTAGCAAAGTTCTTTGCCAATTGTTGTGTTATTCCTGTTTTTACACTATCAATTCCTTGTAAAGTGAATTTGGACCTAATTATATCGTCTCTATCGGTAACGGAGGGTTTCAAAATTGCACCAACTACAAAGGTATCAAATTCATAATCTGAGGATTTTTCAATCATCCTGTTGACTATATTTTGTAGGTTTGACAGAATTCCTTTGCAGATGTAGCAGTTTTTTGATGATTCAAAATTCAATGAGTTCTTGATTTTCTTTCCGAGTAAATTGTGCGAAACAAGGCCCATTTGTTTTGCAAATAATCGCCCTGTACAATAATCACATAAATCATATTCACATAGAATTATTTTTGCTTTTGATAGACAATCATTGAAATTGTTTTTTGTAAATTGAACCTTTTGTTGGGAATACATTATACTTTATTTTAATTAAATCACTCTAGTAAAAGTTCTATCCCAGTCCCATTCTTCGTAGGGCACCCTGCATCTGTCTGCCTTTAGAAGCTTTCATCATACTTTTTGAATTGTTATAATTTTTTATGAGTTCTTTTACCTCATGTTCTGGCCAACCAGAGCCTCTTGCTATTCTCTTGATTCTGGAAGCATTAAGAAGATCAGGATCTGCTTTTTCCTCTTTGTTCATGCTTTGAATGATATAGCGCCATTTTTCCATTCGTCCTTCTACTTGATCAAGTTGATCCTCTTTTACCATACCAGAAAAACCTGGCATGCTTTCTAACAATCCTTTTAGTGAACCAACTTTGGTAACTTCTTCAAGTTGATAATAGAAATCATCCATGTTCATTTTTCCACTAGAGATACGTTTTAGACGGACATCATCAGCCTCACTCTCAAGTCTTTTTGCTAAATCTAATAGAGCTTGTATGTCTCCCATTCCTAGAAGACGTCCTACAAATCTAGTTGGGGAAAATTTTTCAATGTCATCAATTCTTTCACCAGTTCCAACGTACATTATTTGAGCACCAGTTGCTGCAGAAGCTGCAATTGCACCACCACCTTTTGCAGAACTATCAAGTTTAGTAATAACAATGCCTCCTACTGGAACTGTTTTGTGAAATGCTTCTGCTTGAGAATAGCATTGTTGCCCTATAGTACCGTCTATCACCAATAGTGCCAAATCAGGCTCAGCGACTTTGTTAATCTGTATCATCTCATTTAGCAGATCTTTTTCTTCCTTGTGTCTACCTGCAGTATCAATAAGTATAATGTCAAGATTAGAATTTTCAAAATGTTTTAGACCATTTTTTACTATTTGTGGAGAATCTTTTGTTTTTTCTTCTCCATAAACTTCAACATTTGCCTTTTCACAATTGGTTTTTAGTTGAACCAGAGCACCTGGCCTATAGGTATCAGCGCCTATTACACCAACTCGGTATCCTTGTTTTGTTAAAAATTTTGCAAGCTTGCCTGATACCGTAGTCTTACCGCTTCCTTGAATTCCAAGCATTAGTACTTTGTTTAGTTTACCAGACTTGAAGGAAAATTCGGTGTCATTTCCAAGTAGTTTGGCTAGTTCGTCATATAGTATTTTTACAATGTGATCTTTTCGAGATAACCCAGGAGGGGGAGTTTCTTTTAACGATCTTTCTTCTAGATTTTTTGTTATCTCAAGTACTAATTTTACGTTCACATCGGATTGTAAAAGTGCACGTTGTACATCTTTTGATAATTCTTTTATCAGTTCTTCATCGATTCCTGAAGAATTTACAATTTTTTTTATCGCTGCTCGCAGATTATTTTTTAGATTATCTAGCATAATGATCTAATTGGGCTTCCAGTATTTCAAATCTTCCTCTATATCCATCCCAAATTTTCTGTGCTTTTACAATTGTTAATGGAAATGAAAAAAGTGGACAATCAATAACTAAGGTTTCTGCTTCTCCTCCTTCAAAATTTAAGTTAAAACCATGCTTATCTGCTAATTTTTCTAGTTTCGATAGTTCAGATTGAGTAATTTCTTTTCCTAGCCATGAATCATCTAATCCTGATGATGTAACACTTACAATAATAAAACGAAATTTTGATTCAATTAAATTTTTCATGTATTCTTTTTGATTTTTTTGCCACAGAGGAGAGATGATTTTTAATTGAAGTTTAGCACAAACATTTGTGAAGAATTTTTTCTGATAATTACTTGAGATGCCACCATGAACAACTCCTTCAATTCCGTGTTTGTTTTTTGCTTCATTTAAGATCTCTTCTAAGATTTTTGATTCATAATCAGGATCGTTTGAATTGGATTCAATAGTTAATTGTGGTATATTCATTGATTCAGCTTGTAGTTTTGTTAGTTGAGTGTTTGGAAAATGTAAAAGCATACTTTCATCTGAGAGAGGATGAATTGTTATCAAACATACAACTTGATGTCCTTCTAATTTTGCTCTATAGATTGAATAAGTACTGTCCTTACCTCCTGAAAACAAAGCAGCTAGTTGCATTTACAGCCACTTTTTCTTGCTGGTATTTCATCGTTTAATTGGATTTGGTAGAAAATCTGTGTTTGAGAAACAATGATTGATTTCTGAATTTTCAATGAAAAGCCGTGGATGCTTCAAAACTCATTATCTTCATCACAAATCAGATGGCTTTTCCACTCATCATCAGCATCCAATCTATGATGATTTGGTTTGCATTATTTTAGTGGTTATGGAAATTTACGTTAGGGGTTTATAACGATAAGATTCCGAACTCATTTTTGTAGTTTTTCTATGGTTTGATTAAATTGTATAATCTTACTAGGATTATAGACAAATTGTTTTAAGCTAGATTCTCTAACTTTTTGTATGAAAATTGTAAACGCAATACCTGGCTTTGGTCCTCAATTATCAGAACAAAGAGTAAGGGATTTTCTTGTAAATTCAAAGCTAAACCTTCAGCTTGCCACGATTGATTCGAAGGGAGAACCTACAATTCATCCTGTTTGGTACATCTTTGAAAATGAAAAGATGTATGTAGCAACACCAAAAAAATCAAAAAAAGCACAAAATGCTTTGAAAAATAATCTAATTTACTATTCCATTGACGACGAAAATATGCCATACAAGGGAGTAAAAGGAAAAGGAAAGGTTAGGCTTCTAGAAAATATTGATTCTAACCTCAAAATTGCTGAAAAAATAATTTTAAAGTACATGGGAAGTTTGGAAAATGACATTGGCAAATTCATAATCAGCCAAACAAAGGAAGGAAACGAAGCAATTTTGGAAATTACACCCAGGTATTATTC
>DATBIP010000072.1:0-3592 GCA_036556885.1 Nitrosopumilaceae archaeon | reverse complement strand
GCTGCACTCGATATTGCAGGAAAACAAATTGCAAACCCGTCGTCCTTTATCTTATCAATTAAGATGATGTTAGAATGGCTTGGAATGAAGAACAACGACAAAAAATGTATTGATGTAGCAGAAAAGTTAGAATCTACTGTCTATGGCATTGTAAAAAATGGTATTATGACAAAAGATATTGGTGGTAATAAGACCACAAGAGAATTTACTAGAGAAATAATTTCAAAATTAGCATAATTTGCTTACCTTTTTTTAATATCTGATCTTGGAGGATTAAGAGACCAAAAAAACAACATTAGACCTACTGGAATCATAAATAAAATAGCAGCCATCAATGATGCTGTATAGTATGTTGATGGCATGTCTGGAAAAATAGGTCCTGGAAATACTGCATAAAACCAGATAAATGCAATAAAGCCTAATAGGATTTTATTTCGTTTAAGTAATTTTTTCCAACCAACTCTTTTCTTTAACACAAAGCAACTTTTGCATCTACTCCTATCATCAGTCATGCAAGTGGTACAACAATTTTTTTCACAAAAATAACACTTGTAATCTCCAAATTTAGCACCGCAAAATTCACAATTTTGCACACATGTATAATAGATAATTAGAATTTATGATTTTTCTAATGATTTGATAATATAGTAAATTTAGGGAGTTAATCTATCAGGATCCCTTGGATACAGTACAACTTCGCGAACATTATCTATACCAATTAAAGTAGTCAAGAGTCGTTCAAGCCCCAAGCCCCATCCTGCATGAGGTGGCATTCCCCAATCAAATGCTTGTAAATGTTTTGCAAATTGAACGGAATCAAGACCTTGCTCCTCTAGTCTTTCAACAATTTTTTTTGAATCATGTAATCTTGTGCCTCCTGAAGATAATTCTAGATAACCGTATTGCAAATCAAAAGATCTTGAAATTTTTGGGTCCTCGTCTTTTTCTCGAATATAAAATGGCTTTAATTTCATGGGCCAATCCATTAAAAAGAAAAAGCCTGGATGGTTTTTTCCTATGATTCTCAGATGAGAATCAAGTAAATCATCTCCAAACTTCAAATTTTCCCCCGCGCTTTTTAATTCGTCTAGGGCTTGCGAATACGTAATTCTTTCAAAAGGTGTAGATGGAACATTAATCTTTATTCCAATAGCATCTTGTTCCTTTTTGCATTTTTCTAAAGTGTATTTGTAAACTTCCACAACTAGAGATTCTAAAATTTCCATTACATCTGTATAATCCATGAATGCAGCTTCAATGTCTACACTTGTAAACTCGCTGAGGTGTCTACCTGTATGTGATTTTTCTGCACGATAAAATGATGCAATCTCATAAACTCGCTCAAGACCAATGGTCATCTGTTCTTTGTATAACTGAGGGCTTTGTGCAAGATATGCTTTTTTACCAAAGTATTCTAGCGAAAATAAGTTTGCTCCTCCTTCACTAGCACTTCCAATTATCTTAGGTGTGGTAATTTCGATGAATTTTTTTTCTGATAGGGTTTTTCTTATCGAAGCTAGTACATGATGTCTTAGCTTAAAAATTGAAGCAGTTTTTTGATTACGCATGTCCAAAGCCCTAGCATTTAAGCGATTGTCGATATTGCTTTCTAACCTACCAATTGGATCAATTGGAAGGGGATGAACAGCATTTGATAGAATATCGATTTTTTCTGCCTTGACCTCACACTCAAAATCGCGTGCTTTAGTTTCCTGAATCTTTCCCTCTATCCTTATGACACTCTGTCTAGTAATTCCTTCCACTTCCTTACTGGCATCATCTTTTACGATAACTTGAGCTAAGCCTGTTACATCACGAACGGTAAGAAATGTCATTTTTCCTAGTTTTCGAAGATCTTCTACCCATCCTCCAAAAATCACCTTTTGCCCTATCATTTTAGAATTAAAATCTTCAATGTTATGGGTACGACCAAATTGCATTAGAATCGACTTTTTCTCACTTGCTTAAAGTTGCATATATCCCTTCTTGCAAAAATCAAATCTACTAGTATATTGTAAAAAAAGCATGGCATTTCTTGATGTTGAAAATCTTACAACACAATATCATACATCAAAGGGGCAAGTTCATGCTTTAGATGATGTAAGTTTCTCATTAGAAAAAACTGAGTCAATTGGAATAGCAGGAGAAAGTGCTTGTGGAAAAAGTACCTTGGGGCTTTCAATGATCCGTATGGTTCCAGGCGGAAAAATCGTTTCAGGAAAAATAATTTTTAATGGTGAATCAATTTTAGACCTAACTGAATCTAATTTTAATCAAGAATATAGATGGAAAAAAATTTCTATGATATTTCAAGGAGCAATGAATTCACTTGATCCAGTTTATACTATAAAGCAACAGTTTATCGAAGTTTTAAAGCAACACAATTATGAAGGCGACTCTGAAAAATTAATTCTTGATGCAGTTAACTCTGTAAACCTAAATGAAGATGTACTAAAAAAATATCCTCACGAACTTAGTGGAGGAATGAAACAAAGGGTAATCATTGCATTGGCATTATTACTCAAGCCAAAATTTGTTATTGCAGATGAGCCAACCACCGCACTTGATGTTTTAACACAAGCACAAATTGTCAATTTATTAAAAAAATTAAAAAATAATGGAATGTCGATAATGCTAATTACTCATGACTTAGCAATACTTTCTGAAATTGCTGATAAAATTGGTATAATGTATGGAGGCCAGATGATAGAGTTTGGAACATCACAACAAATTTACAAAAATCCAAAGCATCCATACACTAAAGGCCTTTTAGAATCAATTCCCACTTTACATGGCAAAAAACCCAAATTCATCAGAGGTAATCCACCAGATCTTCTTGAGCCAAAAGGAGGTTGTAGGTTCATTGATAGATGTCCAGAAGCTATGGAAAAATGCAAAAAAGACCCACCTCGATTCAAAAACGATTCAGGTTACGTAATGTGTTGGCTTTATGAATAGAACTTTACTATTGGCAGACAAGCGTCAATAATTCGAAGCATCTCAGAGCGTACTACTTTTCTATCTATTGAAACCCAAACCCTATTTTTTTTAACTTTAAATGAAATGGTTTGAACTTTTTTTCTTTCTTCCCATACAAACAGAGTTTCGCCAAGCTCCTTATCAAAAACTGCGTCAAGACCGGTACTAATTGCAATGTTTGAAAATTGATTGTGGGTCTTTTTTGCATCTAGCAACGGCTTAAAGTTTGGCCTTCTATAGTATGCTAATAATTTTCCTTTAGTTCCAATAACACCGACAAATCTGATGTACGGACTAATTCTGGAGATTCTCTGACAGATCATCTGATGCTCTTTTTTTATCATTACAATATCGCTATCAAAATATGATATTTTAATGATTTAGATTCAAAAAACAACCTTGTATGTAATTTTTCTAATTTTTAGGGTTAAATAGCGCTCAATCAAATAATTGGTTCGTGGATTTTACTGCTTTTTCACATATTCTCTTTCCTTTTGCATCTGAAGTAGGTTACATTGCTCTTAGTCTTGTGAGTTTTTTTGGTTCACTTATCCCCTTTGTCCCTATACCATCATTTGTGTTATTAGCAACAATGGCAGTAGGTGATCAATTC
>DATBIP010000071.1:0-1999 GCA_036556885.1 Nitrosopumilaceae archaeon | reverse complement strand
AGGAAAGGTAAAACGAGCTAACAAAGAATATGGTTCTTCGCTATTAACAATTGATAATGACTCTGATTTACTTAGTGGAGTAGGTCAATCAATTAGAGCATGGATGAGTCATGGCGATGAAGCAGAAAAAGTTCCATCAAGTTTTAAGATAATAGGACATACTGAATCTGCTCGTGCAGCGGCTATAGCAGATCAGACTAACTCAATTTATGGCATACAGTTTCATCCTGAAGTAGTTCATACAGAACAGGGAACTGAGATTCTAAAAAATTTTGTATTAAAAATATGTAAGGTTAAACAAGAGTGGAGGATGGAAACTTTTGTAGAAAAAACAATTAATGAAATTTCTAGAATAGATGGCAATGTACTGTGTGGAGTCAGTGGTGGAATAGATTCTACAGTAACAGCCTTACTAATTCATAAAGCAATTGGAGATAGGCTCAAATGTGTTTTTGTAGATAATGGACTTTTGAGATTAAACGAAGAAAAACAAATTGAAGATATGTTTACAAAAAATTTTGCTGTTAATTTTAATTCCGTTAATGCGAAACAAAATTTTTTATCAAGACTAAAGGGAGTAACTGATCCTGAACAGAAAAGAATGATTGTTGGTGAAGAATTTGTTAAAATTTTTACTGATTTTGCAGAAAAAAATGGTCCATTTAACTGGCTTGCTCAGGGTACTCCTTATCCAGATGTAATAGAAAGTGGAGTATCAAAAGGTCCTGCTGCAATAATTAAAACGCATCATAATGTTGGGGGTTTGCCTGACTGGCTTCATCTTAAGATTCTTGAGCCTCTACGTGAATTATACAAAGATGAAGTTAGAAAAGTTGCAGAAATTCTAGGTGTACCAAAGAAATTGTTAATGCGCCACCCATTTCCTGGACCTGGGCTAGCTGTGAGAATAATTGGGGAGGTAACAGAAAAAAAGCTGGAAATTGCCAAGATTGCAAGTAAGATAGTTGAAGAAGAGCTAGAAGTAGCTGAACTTTATGATAAAGTTTGGCAGGCATATGCAGCAGTTGGTGATGACAAGGCAGTTGGAGTAGTCGGAGATGAAAGAAAATATGGGAATGTTGTAATGATTCGGGTGGTAGATTCTATTGACGCAATGACTGCAGATTGGACAAGACTTCCTCATGGTTTACTTGAAAAGATAAGCAATAGAATAACAAATGAAATTCAAGATGTCACATGGGTTACCTATGTGGTTTCAAGTAAACCACCAGCCACAATAGAACCACAATAAATTACAAAAACTTGGTTATCATATTACGTAATAATCAGTTTTTTGTGTACATGTAAAAATTTACTACAGATTTTTGGAATAGAGCTTCAATTTTTAATAGATTTTGAAGATGGTCTTGAGTAAATCTAGATTCTATTTTTGTAAAATAAACAAAGTCTAGACCTTGCTCAAATATTCTATCTTGAATACCCCGTATACTCCTATCATATTCGTCTAATATCATAGCTGCATTCAATATAATTCACGAACATTATTGATTATAAAAAGTAGAAATGTGTTTGATATGAACGAACAATTAGTTTCGATAGAGTTTATTTCTTGTTTTATTTTTTAAAAGCGATCCATAATCGTGATCCAACAAATATTCCTACGGCAATTACAATTAATCCAATAGTTATGAAGCCTCCAATTTCAGCTTCTGTCACAATAAACTTGCACCAAACACACCAGCAGAATCTCCTAGTTGATTTTTTAAAATTGGGGTCTCTACGAGATCACTAAAAACTTTGTCATAAACTGAATCTCGTCCTTCGTCGTAAAGAAATGAAATATTTGAGACACCGCCTCCTAAGACTATAACATCAGGATCTAAAATATCGATTACATTTGCTAATCCTATTCCAAAGTTTTCCAAAAATTCATTTTTCCATTGTTGTCCTTCTTTATTATCAAGATTTTGTACAATAGATGGTAATGATTCAGTTTTTCCAGTAAGTTTAGTCCATTTTTTTTCGAGTGCAGGACCAC
>DATBIP010000070.1:0-3738 GCA_036556885.1 Nitrosopumilaceae archaeon | reverse complement strand
TCAATGTACTCTTTTCCATTGATGTCCCAAACATGAGCTCCTTTGCCTTTTTCTATTGTAACGGGAAACTTTTGATACAGGTTTCCCATGTATTGCTCTTCAGTCATTTTTTAATTAACGTACAATTTTCATGAGCGATAGCTGATGATATAGGATTTTCTTTTTGTCCGTTTGCAATCAATGCCTCTTTTACCCCCATATCTAGCGCTTCTGTCGCGGCTAGTATCTTTTTTTCCATCCCAAATCCAATCTTTGGTCTTATCTCCTTTGCTTCAGCAAGGGTTAGATTTTTTACTAATTTCTCATCCATCAATAATCCATCAACATTTGTTAGGAACAAAACTTTGTCACTTTGAATCTTTCCAGCTACATAAGCAGCTGCCCTATCGCCATCCACATTTAGAAAGTCTGATTCTTCGCTTATTGCAATTGGCGAGATTACTGGCGTGTATCCGTCTTTGAGTAGGGATTGTACAAGTGAAGCATTCACATCTGTTATTTTGCCTGTATATCCTCCATCGATTGCCTGTTTTCTGCCCTTTTCATTAACAATTAGAAGCTTCTTTTTTCTCTCAGCCTGAATTATTTTTCCATCAACTCCAGAGAGTCCTATGGCATTTATTCCATTTTTTTGCAACATTCGAACTATGGTTTTGTTTATTTTACCTGACATTACCATAGTAAAAATCTCTGCTGTTTCTTTGTCAGTATATCTACTCTTTATTCCACTTGGCGATACAACAAACTCTGGTTTTTTTCCTAGTGCTTCAGAAACTTTAGTGACCTCTTTTCCTCCACCATGAACTAGAACAACACCTTCTTGTTCTACAATTTTTTTAATATCAGAAATTGTTGAAGGATGTAAGTTATCTACTACGCTTCCTCCAATCTTAATTGTAATCATATCTATACAGGCGTCAGTGGTGAGTACATTATTCCTTCTGTCTCATTGAAACCTGACATTACATTCATGTTTTGTATTGCCGAACCAGCTGCACCTTTCATCAAATTGTCTGACGCTGATAATGCAACTAGTCTATTGTTATCAGGATCAAGATCAAACCCTATATCACAAAAGTTAGAGCCAACAACAAACTTTGGATCAGGGAATTTGTAAAATCCTTTCTTATCACGAATTAATCTAATGAAATGTTCATCCTTGTATTTGTCGCGATACATCTTCCACACTTCCTTCTCATCAACTTCTCTAGTAAGAAATGTATGATTTGTACAAAGTATGCCTCTTACAATGTCAACTGCGTGAGGACTCATTGAAACTTTGATCTTTTTTCCTGCAGCTTCGCTAAGCTCTTGCTCAATTTCTCCAGTATGTCTATGTTTTGCAGGTTTGTATGGTCTTATCACACCAGACCTCATTGCATGATGCGTTCCAGATACAGTTCCAGCACCAGCTCCTGAAGAGCCAATCTTTGAATCAACTACAATATGGTCAGTGTCAATAACATTGTTTGTAATCAATGGATACAGAGCAAGCAGTGATGTGACTGCCATACATCCAGGACACGAAACTAGTTGTGCCTTTTTAATTTGTTCTCTGTGAATTTCTGGAACTCCAAAGACAGATTTTGCTAGATAATCTGGATGTGGATGCTCCCATCCATACCACTTTTGGTAATCTTCAGGATTGTGCAGCCTATAATCTGCACTAAGATCAATTATCTTCATTCCTCTATCATATAGCGCCTTTACAATCTCCGTTGCGGTTCCATGTGGAACAGCTGTGAAAACCAAATCACACTTGTCTGACATTTTTTCATAATCAAGTTCCGAAAAAGTAAGATCAGTGAACCCTTTGAGGCTTGGCTGAATTCGATGCAAGTACTCTCCAACATACTGCCTAGATGTTACCATTGCTATCTCGACTTTGGGGTGACTGACAAGAAGACGTAATACCTCGCCTCCCACATAACCCGATGCACCTACAATTCCAACCTTCATTGATATCCTCCTCGTAATTTGGTGTAATTTATTTCCTAGCCGAATTTAAGGCAAACTCGACCATTTCTTTTGGAATATTGGTTTTGGCAACTTTTGATAATCCCTTAAACTCTACCGTATTATTTACTTCATGAACCACTAGCCCTTTTTTCTCATCTTCCATGAGATCTATGCCTAATATCCCCCCTCCCACTGCCTGCGATGCTTTTATCGAAATTTCTTCTAACTCATTTGTAATTTTACACAGTTCGGGATCAGCACCTAGTGCGATATTTGTCTTAAAACCTCCCGATGACTTTCTATACATGGCAGCTATCGCCCGATCACCTACAGTAATAACTCGAATGTCCCTTGGAGGTCGCTTGATTAACTCTTGAAGATAATAAATTCTGTCATGCGGTCCGTCACTTAGCTCACGCATCTCAAATATTGCATCTACAGTGTCTTTGTCCTTGAGTGGCATGACTCCCCTCCCCCAACTTCCAATGACAGGTTTTAAAACAAGCGGATACCCAACATCTTCAATATTTTCCCTAGCAGCGTCTGCTGAAAAAGAAAAGTATGTTTTTGGAGTAGGAACATTATTTTTTTTCAAAACCAATGACATGATAAGCTTATTTCCACATTTACTTGCAACATCAAATTTGTTAATTACTGGAACATTCATGAATTCAAGACACGCAGTAAAATGCAATCCTCTAAAGTAGCTTACACACCTCTCTAATACTACATCGCCAAGATCATAATCCTTTTTTTTACTGTCGGTATCAAACCTAGTAACTTTGGCATCAAGCATATTTGCATGATGACCAAGCTCCATTGCTTGTTTTTCTAGCATCTTTTCTTCCGATCTTAGTCGGTCAAAAACGATACAGACTTTTGACAATTACTCTCCCCAATCTTCGCCTACAGTTTCTGCTTGTTTTAATTTGACGTTTGAACCATCTTTTTTTGAAATTTCAAAGTCAGCTCCACAATCAGGACAGGAGACTATCTCTCCTACTGAGGCGTCATCAGGGATGTTGATATTTCCATCACATTCAGGGCAGTTCAATGATTCAAATCACCTATTGTCTTGTAATTTATTAGCTTCTGTTGACTGCATTCCCCACAATTCAACGAAACCTTTAGCTAATTTCTGATCGAAAGAAGAGCCTTTTCCATAAGTTGCAACATCTTGACTATACAAAGAGTACTTGGATTTTCGTCCAACTACTCGTAAACTTCCCTTGAATAACTTAATTTTTACAGTACCGGTTACATATTTTTGGGCTTGATCTATAAAGGAATCTAGATCCCTCTTGAGAGGATCTTGCCAAAGACCAGAATAAACTAGCCACGACCACTCATTATCTACAATAGATTTGAATTTTGTTTGGTGTTTTGTATGAACCATTTTTTCCAAGTCAGAATGAGCTTCTATGAGACAAGTTGCAGCAGGTGTCTCGTACACTTCACGTGATTTTATTCCAACTACTCTGTCTTCAATATGATCTACAATTCCTACCCCAGCAGCTCCTGCTTTTTTGTTAATATATTCAATTAATTGTACAGGATTTTTTGTTGTTCCATCTACTGATATAGGAACCCCTCGCTCAAATTTTATTTCAAGGTACGTTGGCTTTGAAGGTAAATTTTTTGTCTTTACCCAGATAAATGCATCATCGGGAGGTTCTTTGTATGCATCCTCCAATACTCCACCTTCAATTGCCCTACCCCAAAGATTTTGATCGATACTGAATTTTTTTGCTACAGTATCAATCTTTATTCCATGTTTAT
>DATBIP010000069.1:0-2236 GCA_036556885.1 Nitrosopumilaceae archaeon | reverse complement strand
CCTTAGCTTGTGCATTTCTAATTGGATTTTACTATGCGTTCTTAGATTCTTATCTACTAATACCTATAGGAATTGTTGAAACATTTTTTCTTCTTGCATACAATTTAGAATTATTTAATGGTAAATTTCATAACAATTTATCATTTGTAGTATCATGGGGAGTGCTTCCAGTTTTTGCTGGAACAGTAATTCAAATTAATACAATTACTTTAGAATCTATTGCATTATCTGGAGTAGCTGGTTTTGTAAGTTATATTTTGATTAAGACATCACAAAGATACAAGAATCTTAAAAGACAATCGGTAGAAACATCTCTTATACACAAAAAAGAACTGATTCTAAAATTAGTTAGCTCAGGTGTAATTTTTAGTACAATTTTGTTTTTTTTAATAAGACATCTTTAATTGGTTTCATTTGGTGAAAATATCATGGCTTTAACTTTGGATCCTTTACTTAAGAAAATTCTAGATGCTCCTGTAGGGGAGGTAGAAAAAACTCTCAGAGATGTTTTAGAATGTGATATACATCTAGACATTATAGAGCAAAATCAAATATCTGAAGATAATTTTGTAAGAAAGGTTACAATCACTGCAAATGAGATTCCAGTTATTTGTGCAATAGTTAATTTTAACTCTAAAATCCTCCCTGCAAATGTATTATCAGAGATTTTACAAAAAAAAGATGGAATTGGTACCATACTTTTACGAAATAACATCAAAGCAAATAGGAAAATTATTTCCTCTGATTATGATGATAAATTAGATAAAGTAACTAGAAAATATCAAATCATTAAAGATAATACTGTATGGTTTGAAATAGTTGAAGAGATTAGATTAGACTATATTATTTCCTGTAAGAATTATTGAGCAACCACATGTCATTGGTTGTAATTCTACTTTCAATCCATGATTTTTCATAACTTTTCCATATTCCTCAACCCATTTAGTTGATCTTATTAATTTTGGAAGTTCTACAAAGATATCTCTCCAGTTTGGGATAAAATATCCTATAAATTTCAATAAAATAAAATATAAGTCCCAAAATAATTTTATTAATTTATTTTTTGGATAAGTAAAATCATGTAGTATAAGTTTCCCACCTACATTCAAATGTTTCATGCATACATCTATCAGAATTTCGGGATTACAGTATTTGGGAATATAAGAGGAGGTAATACAGTCAAACTTTTCTCCTAAATCTAATTGCTCTGCATCTTGTTTTACAAATGATATGTTAGTTTTAAATGCAAGTTTCTTTCTTGCGATTTCAAGATAACTTTGTGTAATATCTACAGCAACTATTCGCGCTTGAGGAAGTTTATCAGAGATTTTTTCTGTTAATATTCCTGTTCCACATGCAAGATCTAATACTGAATTACATTGTGGAATTTTTTTGATAATTTCTTTTTTCCAGTATTTGTCCTTGCCAAAAGTTGTTTGATTTACAATTTTATCATAAGTTAAAGCAGTTTTATCAAAAAATCTTGGAACGAGATTCTTGGAATACTCATTCATAATTAACATAATATTAGTATCATCCTTTAAGGAGTTTTATGATTAAATTCAAGTTATAGTAGTAAAACGATAAATTGGATTTACTTCTATAGAACATATGATGTTAAACTACGACTATCCATTGTATAGGCCTCCCTCGGAAGCCAAATCACTAATATTTCAGGTAACTCTTGGATGCTCCTTTAACCAATGTTCGTTTTGTGATATGTATAGATCTAAGGAATATTCGGAGCGACCGTGGGAAGAAGTCAAGAATGAAATCGACATGATGGCAAATCAGCTACCAGATTCATCAAGAGTTTTTCTTGCAGATGGTGATGCGCTTAATATTCAAACAGACAATATGATTAAGATTGTAAAGTACATTTACGAAAAATTTCCAAATTTAGAAAGAATATCGTGTTATGCAACTCCAATGAACTTGCTCAAAAAAACTCCTGAGGAATTAAAAAAAATGTATGAAGCGGGACTTAAAATGATGTACATAGGAATTGAAAGCGGTTCTGACATTATATTAAAAAAAGTAACAAAAGGCGCTACATCTAAGACAATCATAAAAGCTTGCCGTAAAGCAATTGATACTGGATTCACCATCTCGTGTATGGTTATACTTGGATTAGGGGGTAAAACCTACACTAAAGAACACATTAGAGGAACTGCAGAGGTAATTAGTGCCGTATCCCCACAATACTCTGCTGCTCTTACCTTAATCATGGAACCTG
>DATBIP010000068.1:0-17844 GCA_036556885.1 Nitrosopumilaceae archaeon | reverse complement strand
GGGAAAAATAATTGTAGTTGTTTCCTCATTAAAAAAGTCCCATACCCACATTCCATCTTTATAAAAAAGTGCGTCACCAAGATCATATTCAATTATTACATCTTCTTTTGATGGAAAAATCGTTATTCCTGTTATACTTTCAAGCCCTACAGTTCCATATTCAACATTATTTCCTTCTTTATCAATTACTTTAATATTAGATACTGTACCATCGATAGTATCTACTTGTACGACGTTGTTGTTTTTCTTAATTTCATGAAGAACATGAACTTCTCCTTGTTCACCTATAGTGATTTTTATTAACTTTTGACTAGCAGGTTCTCCTAAAGTGAGTTGAGCAGAAACTAGTGGGAATGAGGAGATAATAATTGCCAATACTATTAATGAGTAAAAAATTTTCCTCAATTTCGTTCCCTATTCGGTTGTTACATGAAGCATTTTAGCTTCGTGAAGTGGGCAATCGTTTTCATCTCGTTGTAGGTTAACAATTTTATCTGCAACTCCCATTCCCTCTATTACCTCTCCAAATACGGTATATTGTCTATCTAGAAATGTACTATCAGTAGTAACAATGAAAAATTGTGAGCCAGCACTATCAGGATCCATAGCTCTCGCCATCGAAACAACTCCTCTTAGATGTGATTTAGGATTAAACTCTGCCTTTATAGTATATCCAGGTCCGCCGATACCCCATTTGGTTTTATCAGGCAGTTTTGAATTAGGATCTCCACCTTGAATCATGAAGCCTGGAATTATACGATGAAATAAGGTACCATCATAAAACCCTGATTGGGCTAATTTTATAAAATTTCTAACAGTTTCAGGAGCAATATTCGGAAGCAAATTGAATACAATTCTTCCATAATTAGTCTCGATAATAGCCTTAGTCACTTTTAATGAATTTTTTATTTTATCATAAGAGTCTTTGGAATTTTTATAAACAAATAAGCTAATTTCGTACAATAACGACTATGAAAATTTTTTCATCAAAGTGTAGTATGGAATATAATATTCTTTACTACGTATCAGAATACGAATTTTTCAAATCTAATATTACGAATGATAGAATTTAGATCCCTGAAATTTATACATTATAAAAAGTATCCTTAAGAAAATAGTCTTATATAGAACAATTAAAAATTAGAATTCGTGAATCGCACAAACCAAAGTACGATTATTAAACAAGCCATTAATTCTTATCTTGACAAAGGGCTAACTGATAAACAAGACATTTACAGTAAAGTCGTTGAAGAATTAGGTGTGCCAAGACCAACCGTTAGAAGAGTTGCAAGAGATCTAAGGAATGAGTTGGTAGAAAAAATTAAGATCTTACAATCAGAGATTCCAAAACCAACTGGAACTTATTCAGAAGTCATTTCTGAAAAGCAAGAATAAGGTCTCGATTTTCATTTTTTCTTCTTAAATCTTAATATCAGAAGTTAATTTTAACATTAACTGTTATATTCTAGCATTTTTTTGAAATAGATTATGGGATATTTTCATAATAATCTCAGTACTCTGATTACTGGGATCTTTGCTGCTATCCTAACTGGAATATGGCCAATGTTTGTTGATATAGCACCAGTTCTTAATTTTGTGTTTATTATGGCTGTTCCTATTGCATGGTTTATTACGTTCATGTGCTGGATTGTTCAAAAGGGAACAGATTACTCTCATAAATATAGTCCTAGTTCTGTAAAAAAAAACCACAATAACCCATTATCTACAGTAATAAAATATACATCAGAGGGAAAGCAAGTTACCTCAAACCAAATAAGTGATGCAAAAACACAGTTAGTTAGTGAGCTTGATCAATTAAGAAGTTCTATTAAACTAAAAGATAGTGAAATAGAAAGACTCAACCAAGAAATAGCAAACTTACAAACAATGGTACAAATTGAATCTCTGAAATCTGAACTCGCTAATCTTAAAATGCAAGCGACTAAAAAGCCTAATCGTAAAGCAAAAAATTAGGCAGTTTCATTTACAGCAATCACAGTGGTGCTTTTCATGACTATCTTTACAGATTGGGCAGCTTACTGCACCTCCAAAATGGCATTTACAATCACAAGTAACAATTTCTTCTACCATTATGTATAGGATTATTCCTACGTCATCTTAATATTTGACTATCGTAGAAATGATTTGACGATGCAATTAGAAGAATCAATTATTTTATTTTTAAGGAGATCTACTCATGAAAACCAAATTAAATTCATTGCATTTCTTTCATCTGTAATAATCATGGTATCAATAATCTCAATTTCAATTCCACTTGTGGAAGCTAATTCATTTACAGCAGTAATTCAAACAGAAAATCAAAATCTTGAACCAATCACTGAAATAATTCCGCTTGATGGAGAAATTGGAATTGAAAAAACAACTCTTGGATTTCATGCTGCTTCTGATAATACATTACCATGGGGATTTGTAGAAGGTAAAATTGCAAATCATGTAGCTGATTATCCCGTCATTATACAAATTTATGATCATAAAGGACAACCAACTCACTTTGCTCAAACAAATGTTGCAGAAGATGGTTCTTATGAGTATAAATTTAGAGTAAGAAACATAGATGACGATGGAAAGGCAATCAACATCTTTGAAGGTGATTATTCAGTAAAAATTTTCAAGGTAGTTTATCTAGCTTCTGGTACTACTCAAGTTTAGATGCAATAGCTAAGGTACTATCAACTAATTCTTTCATTCTGATTTTTGCATTTTCATCTGCAACTTTTCCATCTTTGAGCATATCAACAGTCATAAAAAGTGCTTTAGGGTTGGTAATTACTTGGAAATATGACATTAGTTGTGTTAATAGAGTCTGAACATCAATAAACCCAACATTTCCCGAGGCAAGTATTACTAATCCTGCAGTTTTACCTTTTGTTTCTTTATAATTCACGTATTCAAAGAGATTTTTCAACGAAGAACTAAAAAATGAATTGTATATTGGAGTCCCAATCAGCCACACATCAGCCTCTTGTATGTCTTTTGTAGCCTGTCTTGTAATATCGCTATAATTTCCATCTGGACCTTCATAACAATCAATTTTGTCTTCTGAAAGATTGATAAACTTAGTATTAGCATTTTTTAATTTTGCATAATCATAAATTTCTTTCATAATAATTTGCGTATTGGCAGTTTTTCTAGGACTACCTGAAATCACGACAACTTTCATAGTAAGTTGACAATTTACTATCTATTTAAACAAAGGAAAGACATTTTTTTCAACAATTAAAAACGGGCTTGGAGGGCTTCGATCCCTCGACCTGTAACTTAGGAGGCTACTGCGCTGTCCAAGCTGCGCGTCATTTCATGACTCTGCGCCACAAGCCCAGCAAAAAACATACATGTAATTATTTAAGCGTAATCTAGTTTTGTTTCAATTAATTCATGGATGTTATTCCAATTTGTATTTTCTTTTCGTTCCCATTTTTCATAATACAAAACATCCTTGAGTTCTAATCTTGGAAGCCAATTAGCACTCTCAAGATCTGGTTTTAGTGCAAATTTAGAAACATAACCCAAGCAAACATACGCAACAGGTATAACATGTTCTGGAAGATTCAGTATTTTTTTTAGTGTATCATTTGATAAAATACTTACCCATCCTAACCCAATTCCTTCAGTTCTTGCAGCTAACCAAAGATTCTGAACAGCACAACATACGCTGTATATCCCTGTCTCTGGAATGCTTGATTTTCCAATCACAAAAGGTCCAAATTTCGAAGGATCATATGTCACACAAACATTAAGTGGAGAATCTAAAATTCCTTCTAACTTGAAAGAGAGATATTTTGATTTTCTTGGTTCTTCGACAAATTGTGATGAACGTTCACGTTCCATTTCAAAAGATTCTTTTATTTTTTTTCGCGTATCATAGTCTTTTATTAGAATAAAATTCCAAGGTTGGGAAAAACCTACTGAAGGAGCATGATGAGCAGCATTTAGAATTCGTGATAAAACCTCATCATCTATGGGTTTAGATGTAAAATGTGATCGAACATCTCTTCTTGAAAAGATTGCTTTATAGAGTCCATTTTTTTCTTCCTCAGAAAAATCACTACTCATACATTTCCATTTAGCATCTGTTTAATCATGTTTTCTTTTGTTAAACGTTAATAATGTCTACAGAAAGTCTTGTAGGTCACGGGCCGATGGTCTAGTTGGTTAGGATACCGCCTCGACACGGCGGTGGTCGAGAGTTCAAATCTCTCTCGGCCCACTTTTTAATTAAAAACAACTATTGCATAGAACTCTGAAATTCTTTTTCTACTAAGCTCCAGGCTGTTTCGGCTGTTATAACACCCTTTACACTATACCTAACTAATTCTCCACTTGTTATTGATTGGTATTCTTGTGCATTAGAATCGGATAAAACTACTTCAAAAATATTTTTTAGTGGGATCTCCGCGTCTGGATAAAATGCTGCTCTTCCAGGCATTGCAATATCTTCGGTTGAATACTGACCCTTTCCGATTGATTTATCATTCACAAAAAGTTCATAGGAAATAGATGCTACTGTAAATGTCTTATCACTTGGATTTTTTACAAGAAATGTTGTTTGTAATTTTGCCCGGTTTTCTATTTTATTAACATCAAGTAACTCTACATTAATTAATTTAACTTCTACAAGTTCTAACGCAGGATTATCTAGACTTGCATAGTAAACAATTCCTCCCATAATAGCCAATAATCCCCCGATTGCTGCATAAAGAATCATTTTACCTTGTAGTGCCAAATCATTGAGTTGACAGATTGAATTACTAAAAAACTTTGTTAAGAGTCAAATAGATAATATTACTTGGATAACTCTATTCTTAAATGGCAATAGAGCAGGCAATTATAACTTGGATTCATCTTACATCTGCAGCAATTTGGGTAGGTGGTTCTTTGTTTATTGGTGCCGTTCTTGCACCAATTTTAAAAACAATGTCCTATTCACTTGAAGAACGATTACAAATAATGATACGTGTGGGAAGAAGATTTAACAAAATTGCTATTCCATCTCTGATTATTTTGATTGGAACTGGGATATACAATTCATATTCATTTTTTAGCAATTTTGGGCTTTTACTTTCGACTAATTATGGAAATTTATTAATTATTAAAATAATTCTTGTAATTGCATTAATTATAACTTACATTATTCATGTTAAAATTATCAGAAAAGACATCGAAGAAGAAATAATGTCTAAAAAAATGTCAGAAAAACAGATTCAAAAACTGCGTATTAAGATAATTATTCTTGGTGAAATAACAGTAATTATCTCAGTAGCTATTCTGTTTATGGCAGCTTTATTGAATAGCGGAATTTGAATTCCCCTTAATTCTTACTTCAAAACCATTATCTAGTTTACCAATTCCGTATTTACATTCAGTAATTTTTGAAGTAATATACAGATTAGTTTCTAAATGTTTTGTAATCTCAGAAATTCTATAAACAGAAGTATCATCTATCAAACTAGCAGGTAATACAAGCATATCAGCTAAATGATTATCAGCACCCAATTCACATTCTATGAAAGTCTTTGAAATTCTATCACCAAGTTCTAATGTTTTATACATTAGACCATCTGACCCAATAATCGAATTAGAATCATGTGAATATAGTAACATACTACAACCCTCATTTAATGCAATTTCTTCTTGTATTTCTGAAGTTACAGAAAAACCACCTATCTTCAATAATTCTTCAATTTTTTTTATTTCAGTATTAATTTTATTTCTAGATAACTTTGAATATGAGCAGTAGAGTCTTGAGTCTCTTGTTTCTCTATGCGTAAGTGAAATAGGTTTCAGCTTCTTAGAGGGATTAACTTGTAATTCAATAACTCCTCCACCCTTTGGATAATATCCTCTTTTTTTAACATCCATCGAGAAATTAATTCCCATTCTAGAGTATGCCTCACCTAAAACATATTTTGTGTAATAGCTGGTTGGACTCCATGGAACATCAGTTCCACCACTAATGGATAACTTTAAGCTCTCTCCTGAAAGAGAAACTGCAGGTATCAATACTTGAAGTATGAGTGATATACTTCCAGCAGTGCCAATGTTTTCTGTTATTGTCTTACTTTCAACATCTTTTGGAATAAACTTGATAGTCTTCGAACCAACGTTTAATCCACTTACTTCTGCATCACACACTTTACTCAATAGTTTAATTGCCATTAAGTGCTGAGGTCTTAATCCTGGAACCTTTCTTTTTTCTCTAATATTTTCAATTTGAATTGGTTTTTTGGTTATACAAGATAAAGTAACTGCACTTCTAACAATTTGACCTCCACCTTCACCATACGATCCATCAATTTTTAACACATCCAACAATAGATATTATTTACAACTCTTTATGATAGTTTTTTAAAGAATATCTCAGAACTGGCTACATGAACGGTCTTTTGATTGGACGTTTTCAACCATTTCATCTAGGTCATCTTGAAGCCTTTCGATTTGCATTATCTAAGGTAGATAAGATCTGGATTGGAATTGGAAGCTCAAACAAACCTAGTGAAAGAAATAATCCTTTTACGGCAGATGAAAGAAAAGACATGATCTTATCATCAATTAATGACCCAATTTTAAACAGAATTGAAATCTTCTATATTCCTGATTTTGAAAATCATATAGAATGGATAAAAAACATTGATCTGATTGTACCATCTTTTGATGTTGTTTTTACAAATGATGAATTGACGCAAGTTCTTTATCGCAAACGTGGCAAAAAAGTCATTCAAGTACCATTTAAAGATCGAGAAATTCTTTCAGGTACTAATATCAGAGAAAAAATCCTTACCGATCAAAATTGGCAAGAGCTAGTACCAGAAGGAACAAAAACCGTTTTGCAAAAAATTGGTGCTAAGAATAGACTGGCAATTCTTTAATTATAAATAATGCCATCATTGACCTCTTGACAGGCGAATTTATTGGAATATTTAGTAATGCTACCTGGACCCACAAATGTCCCTGAAAGAGTTACACGAGCAATGTATACTCCTATGATAAATCATAGAAGTGCTGATTTTGTAGAATTATATGAAGATGTAGTAGAAAAAACAAAAAAAGTTTTTCAAACTAAGGGTGACGCAGTGTGTCTTTCTGCATCTGGAACTGGTGCTGTAGAGGCAAGTGTCGTAAATCTAATTAAAAAAAATGACAAAGTAATTGTTCCTGTAAACGGTGAATTCAGTGGAAGATTAGCGTTAATGTTAGAATGGGCGGGTGCTAATGTAATAAAACTTGAAACACCTCCTGGCGAAAACGCTAGTTTTGATTCTGTTAAAGAGGCATTCGATAATAATAAAGATGTAAAAGCATTCTATTGTGTATGGAATGAAACTTCAACTGGAACTATGATAAATTATCTAGATAAGGTAAAAAATCTAACATCCAGAAATGATTCTTTCTATGTTGTTGATGGTGTTTCTATTGTTGGAGGAGAAGAACTCTACGTTGACAAATGGGGAATTGATATTGCTATGACTGGAGCACAAAAAGCTTTTGCAGCACCTCCTGGTATTTCACCTATAGTTGTCAATGCTAGAACCAAAAAATACATGAATGAAAATCCACCAAAGACCATGTATTTCAATTTACCAAGATATTTCAAATACTATGAAGAATCAAAACATACACCGTTCACTCCTGCACTGCCACTTCTGTATGCATATCGAGAAGCTCTTAGTATAATATTAGAAGAGGGACTAGATGCAAGAATAAAACGCCATAGAATCTGTTCAGACGCACTTTATTCAGGACTGAGCGCACTTGGACTTACTCCATTTGCAAAAAAAGATTCAAGATCTACCGTAGTTATTGCATTAAATTATTTGGATGGTCTTGAAGATAATACATTTAGAAACACTCTAGCAAAAAAATTCCGTGTTCTAGTAGCTGGTGGTTTTGGAAATCTAAAAGGCAAAGTATTCAGAGTAGGTTGTATGGGTGAGGTTCATAGATATCATGTTATGAGAACAATATCTGCAATATCGTCTACTCTTGATATGATGGGTTACAAAACAAATAATGTAGATGCTCTAAAAACAGCTGAAGAAAAACTCAAGAATCTCTAAAAATCCTGTAACTTAATATAAGGAAATTCGAAGAGCGATCACGTTGACTTTCAATAAAGGATCATTAATTTTAGTAAATTACACAGCAAAAGTAAAAGATACTGGCGAAGTTTTTGAAACCACACTTGAAGAAGAAGCAAAAAAACATTCTATTCATGATCCTAACATAAAATATCAACCAAAACTTGTTTCAGTAGGTGAATCATGGGTGATTAAAGGCCTTGATGAAGCATTAGCTAATTCTAAGGTTGGCGACAAAACTACTGTTGAAGTATCTCCTGAAAAGGGATTTGGAGAAAGAGATTCAGGAAAAGTAAGAATGATTCCTTTACGTAAACTAGGCGAAGATGCCGATAAAGTTTCAGTAGGAGATACCATAGAAATTGATCAAAAAAAAGGAATAGTTCGTTTTGTAGGATCTGGACGTGTACAAGTTGATTACAATCATAGATTTGCTGGTAAAACAATTCTATATGATGTAAATATTGTAAAATCTCTTGAAACTGAAGAAGAAAAAATCAGAGGAATTTTAAAACGACATATACCAGTTGAGGATTCTAAATTGGTATTCACAAAAACTGGTAAATCTGTTGATATTACCATTCCTGATGAATTATTTCGTGCAGATGGATTACAAATTATGAAACATTTTATTCAATCTGAAATTTTTAAATTTATTCCATCTTTAGAAAAAATTAACTTTTTAGAAACTCACCTTAACAAATCCTCAGAAACACAAAAGAAGACAGAACCCCCACCTTCAAAAACAGAAAAACCCGTTACCCAAAAAGCTGCCTAAACTACAGAACTTTAGTACTTTTTGCAAGCGCAATAGCCTTTTTTGGATTCATCTTAACTTCCTTTAGAATAGTATATCTTTCAGGTCTCAAATCTTGAGCGATTGTCAAAGCTTTAGATAAATCATCTGGCATTAGACCAATTTCTTTTGCGGTAGTAGGAGCTCCTACATTTTTCAAGGTTCTAGAAATTTTTTTCCAATCTTGACCTTGCAGCTTTGCCATAAGAATTGAACCAATGCCACATTTTTCACCGTGGAGGCCAATTCCTGGAGCAATTTTATCTAGAGCATGTGAAAATAAATGCTCAGCACCAGAGCATGGTCTGCTGCTCCCTGCAATACACGACGCTACCCCAGCACTGATTAATGCTTCAACAATTACTCTCACATCCAGTCCTTTTTTTGCGTATATGTGAGAGTTTTCAAGCAAAATTTTTGCACTCATTGATGCCAAATTTGCTGCATATCTCCCAAAATACTCACCAGTTTTATCTCGTCCAAGCTCCCAATCTTTGACTGAAATTACCTTCGCTACTAAATCACCACATCCACTAGCAAGCAATCTCTTGGGTGCTTTCTTTATGATATCAATATCTACAAACACACCAAGTGGTGCTTTGGCAACAATCGAATGCGGTTTATCAGCACGTACAGATACAAATGGGCTTGCAATTCCATCATGAGAAGCTGCTGTTGGAAGACTCGCAAAAGCCTTGTTTAGATTAAATGCAATCATTTTTGCAGTATCAACTGATCTGCCTCCCCCAATACCAACTATGAAATCACTATCATCTTTTACAACAGCTTTTTGAATTTCATTAATAGATTTAATCTCATTACTTTTGGCCATATGCCAAATAAATCGAATTTTTGAAGAAACAAGAGAATCTTCAATTTTTTTCTGAATAATTTTTTTTACTTGAAATCCTGAAATTAGAGATACCTTTTTTGGACTAGCAAGAGTTCTAAGAAACTCCCCAAATTGACCTATATTTTTTTCTCCTATCACTATTAGCCTAGGCAGCTCCATAGTGTGTGACTGGATGATATTTCTCTTTTTTGTCACTTCTTATCACTTTCACCAGCAACAAAAAGTTATTTAAAAGGGTGTTGTGCATTTGAAGTATCTCTAATAGGTGTCTTTTTGTCGAATAACGTTGAAGAAAAAATACTACATGGAACTACCACAGTAGGTATTAAGGCTAAAGATGGAGTAGTGCTATGCGCAGATATGAGAGCAAGCGCAGGCTATTTTATTGCAAATAATAATACTATGAAAATTCAAAAAATTGATGATCATGCTGGAATGACCATGGCAGGTGGCGTAGCTGATGCACAAAACATCACTGATATACTACGCTATCATGCTAATTTACACAGAATTCAAAAAAACGAACCAATTCCTATTAGATCTTTAACTAGACTCGCTTCACTTATTTTTCATCAAAACCGTGGATATCCATTTATTGCTGATATTCTTGTCGGTGGTTACGATAAGACTGGCCCTGCTTTGTACAATATAGACATGTTTGGTTCTGTAGAAGAAAAAACTTACGTAACAACAGGAAGTGGTTCTCCTGTTGCCTATGGTCTTTTAGAAGAAGAGTATCGTGATGATCTAAATGTAGAAGATGCAAAGGTTGTAGCATTACGTGCTGTAAAGGCAGCTATTACCAGAAATATTGGAACAGGCGATGGAATTAACGTCGCCATAATTGATAAAGATGGATTTCGTCTCTTATCTAAAGAGCAAAAGAAAGCCATCATTAATCTTTAGTGATTTAATGCAAAGAAAACAACAACAGAAAGAATTACCTCCAAGCCAAAGTATTATGGCCACAATACTGCAAAGTATTCCCAAAGAAGCAAATGTAACAAAAATTGATTACGAAGGTCCTAGAATTGCACTTTATACAACATCTCCTAAATACTTGATGGAACACAACGAAATCATTTCAAATCTTGTCAATGTCATTAAGAAAAGAATTGTTGTTAGAACAGACGAATCAATACGAAAATTAGAAGAAGACGCTAGACAAATTCTTAATCAATGTATTCCACAAGAAGCTAATCTTCAAGGTACCTTCTTTGATACTGCTACAGGCGAGGTGTCTGTAGAAGTAAAAAGGCCATGGTTATTACAAAAAAATGCCGAAGACTTTAGTCAGGCAGATGTTACAGAAAAAACTGGGTGGAAGTTACGTGTTCGCAAAGCAACTACTAATCCATCAAGCACCATTCAAGCAATAAACTATAATCTGAAGATATCATCTGCTGACCGAGGTAGACAGCTCAAGCAGGTTGGTGAGAAAATCTTCCGTCCAAGATTAGCTCAAAAATCAGAAGTTTCCTTAATGACTCTAGGGGGATTTGGCCAAGTAGGACGTTCTTGCATGCTTTTAACAACTCCAGACAGCAAAATTCTCATTGATTGTGGGATTAACCCAGGCGCCAGAAATCCAATGGAATCATTTCCACGACTTGATTGGGCTAACATAACTTTGGATGATCTTGACGCAGTTGTTATTAGTCATGCACATCTTGATCATACTGGATTTTTACCAGTTTTATGCAAATATGGTTACAAGGGTCCTATCTATTGTACCGAACCTACCCTTCCAATGATGAATCTAATTCAGCTAGATGCTGTTAAAGTGGCTGCAGCACAAGGAAGAGCCCCCATATACTCAGATCGAGATGTAAAGCAAATTATGAAACAGGCAATTACAATCCCATACGGAACAGTTACTGATATTTCTCCTGACATTAAATTAGTTTTAGCAAATGCAGGACACATACTTGGTTCCGCTCTTTGTCATTTTCATATTGGAAATGGAGATCATAATTTTGTTTATTCTGGAGATCTCAAATTTGCAAAAAGTATACTATTTGAAAGTGCAAGTTGGAATTTTCCAAGAGTTGAAACATTACTAATTGAAAGTACCTATGGTGCAAAAGAAGACATACAGCCAAGTAGACCAGAAGTAGAGTCTGCTTTCATTAACGCAGTTAATACAATCTTAAAGGATGGTGGTAAAGTTCTCATTCCAATTCCAGCTGTTGGAAGAGCACAAGAAATTATGATGGTCATCGATCAGTATATGAAATCAGGTGAATTGGTCGAAGCTCCAGTTTTCTACGAAGGAATGATCGCAGAAGCATCAGCGATCCACGAAGCATACCCTGAATATCTTGCCCGAGAATTAAGACAGAAAATTTTAGAAACTGATGATAACCCATTTGATTCTGAATATTTCACAAATGTAGAACATCCTGATGCAAGAGAAGAACCATTACGTGAAGGCTCGCCTGGAATTATCATTGCAACATCAGGAATGTTAGAGGGTGGTCCTGTACTCGAATACTTCAAAAATATTGCTCCTGATAAAAAGAACAAAATCTTGTTTGTATCTTACCAAGTTAATGGAACACTTGGACGAAGAGTTCTTGATGGTGCTAGACAAGTTTCATTAATGGGTAGAGAAGGTAAAGTTGAAGTTGTAAACATTAATTGTGGTATTGAAAGATTGGATGGCTTTAGCGGTCATAGTGATTATAATCAATTAATTTCTTTTGTACACAAACTAAGACCAAAGCTTAGGAGAGTTTTAGTTAATCATGGAGAAAGAAGAAAATCTGAAAATCTGTCAATGTCAATTCGTAGAATGTTTAGAGTTCCAGCTCACTATCCACAGGTTCAAGAAGCAATCAAGTTATTTTAAATCGTACTCTGGTTTCCAAATCTTCACACCAGGTGGTGTTACAATAATTCTCTCTTCTCCTAATCTTGCAATATCTGCATTTGAATTTTTTGCAATTGTATAAAGCTCCTCAACTACTTTACGTAATTTTTCTACATCTTTTTGTGCCAGAGGAGTAACTCTTAAAATCAATATCATATTTTTTTTGATATCCTCTTTGATTGTATGTATATCGCTAGGATCTCTTATCGTAATTGCCTTAAGATAGGTTGGGCTTTCTTGTTTTTGCATCTAGCGTCAGATGCGGACTACTCCTTCAAAAAGTCTTGCATGTCAATGGCTGTTCACACACTAGTCATTTACGCCTAAATTCTAAATTTAACATAGGCTGACTCGTCTGCACGCTTGGCCAGAATCTCGCTCTTTTCACCATTTTTTTTAATAACTACAATTGTTGATTCTGCTTTTGGTGAATCTGAATAACGTAAGGTGATTTGTGCTGCAAAATTCACATGGTCATCACTATTTTTTCCTCGTAAAATTGAAACTGGTCCCACATGATCTCGAGCTTCTAACAATATATCATTTGGAAGTGCTAGAGACTTGATCACTTCATTTTCATTATGATCTCTTCCCACAACTAACTTTGTTGAACCATCTAATCTAAAATGTCTACCAATTTTTAATAAATCAATATCATTTGTAGTTGGCTTTTCAACATGATAGAATAGATCCTTTGCTCTTAACGAAAAGGATGGATCAGTCAATAAACAACCTCCGCCAGCATTAGGAGGATTTTCAATTCCATACTCTTTTGCTAGCTGTAACTGAATTTTTCTTGAACGACCTTTAATCATTCCAAGATTCTCACGCTTTATCAAACCATTTTTTTCTGGTTCTGTCTTTGGTAATAGTGCTGCCGATAGAGGTCTAACAATGATTCCTTCTAGATCTGATTCTTTTTCGATTGTTCGTAAAGCTGGACCATGTTGACTCATTGGCCTTTGTCCTAAAACTTCACCTGAAATTATAAACTCCGCTCCAATTTCATCCATCTGTTTTTTTGCAGCTTTGAACATCATTGCACGACAATCAATACAAGGATTCATACCAGACCCAAAACCATGTTTTGGATTCTTTAACATCTCAATGTATTCGTCTCCAAGATAAACTGTTTTTAGATCTATTCCTAACGTATCTGCCCTTTCTCTAATTTCAAATCCACAACCTCTACCACAATCAAAATCACAAAACGGTGTCTTTATTGCAACAGCAGACACTTCAAAGCCTTGTTTTTGCATCATCTTTACTGCAAGCTGACTATCAAGACCACCTGACAATAATGCAACTACCTTTTTTTTCTTATTTTCTGACACAGATAGCAAAATCAATTTCCACTATACAAACTTTGCAACAGACATAAATTTAGAAAGATAACATTTTTCACAATGAACAATCGTAGAAAAAATCTTCTCAAATTTTCACAAGAAATTGGATGTGATACATTAGTTGCATTTGAGCCAGAAAATCTTTATTATATGACTGGTTTTTGGGGTGAGGCTATTGGGCTTTTGGAGGAGGACGGGAAAACTACAATTATTTCACCTGAACTAGAAGTAGGAAGAGCAAGATCTGAATCTAAAAACTGTGAAATAATTACCTCAGAGAGAGGAGAAGGTTTGATTTCTAAACTAGTTTCTAAAATAAATAACAAAAAAGTTTGTACTGACTGTCAATCCTATACCACAATGGAATCTCTAAAAAAATCTGTCAAAGGTATCAAACACTCAACTGAACCATTTTATAATTCTAGAATAATCAAAGACTCTGAGGAAATTAACATTCTTAAAAAAGCCTCCAAAATAATTGACGAAATGTATGAGCTTTGCACAAAAAAGATCAAAAAAGGACAATCTGAATCTGAACTCCAAACAATTTTGATGTCATACGCCATGGAACATGAAATGTTTGGTACTGGCTACAAATCAACACTAAATCCATTAATTATTGCAGGAGGACCAAACGGTGCCCTACCACACGCCCAAGTTACAAATAGAAAATTTGTAAATGGTGATCTAATTGTTGTAGATTTAACATTACGCTATAAGGGATATGTAACAGATGCTACAAGAACATTTGGACTAGGTACTATCTCAAAAGATGCAAAAACAGTCTATGAAATAGTTAAAGAATCACAAATACTAGGTATCAAAGCAACAAAACCTGGAGCATCTTGCAAGTCAGTAGATGATGCATGTAGAAACTATATCCAAAAGAAAGATTTTGGCAAATACTTTATTCACTCTACTGGTCATGGAATTGGACTAGAAGTTCATGAGCTACCAAATATCAGTCAAAAAAGTACTTCAACTCTCCAAAATAACATGGCAATAACTGTAGAACCAGGAATCTATATTACAAAAAAATTTGGTGTAAGAATTGAAGACTCGTTAATTGTTCAAGACAAACCAATACTGCTTCATAAATTCACAAAGGATCTAATTGTTATATGACTAATTCAAAATGTCTAATTGACATCTTAACTTCAATATTATTTTAGAAATTTATTGTATCTAAATGAATTTGGCACCGCATCTAGGACAATAGTTTCCATCAGAAGACATACCACAAACTGAGCAGATATTTTGTTTTAATTTTATAGATTTAAACCTGAAATATCTTAAAAATGGTAAAAAAATAATTGGCAAAAAGAAAAAATAAATTCCTATAGACCAAAGAAAAATCGAAATTCCTATAGAAATTACTGTTATTATGATGGTAAGAACCCAATTCTGAACATTCATTTAGATAATTTTCCTCGATTCCGTACAAATTTTTAAAATAAACTTAAAATTAAAATTTTTTAACTTTAATTCAGTATTACAAGTCATTTTTTCAGAAGTTTTCTACAACCATTTTTATATTCACAAATGAGTTTTATTATAAAAATGACTTCAATAGTTCAAAAACCATCATCATCAGAGTCTTCCAAAGAAATATCTCAAGTAATAAAGTCCAAATCAGAATCAGCTGAAACTAAAATCTCATTATGTGACATAATGAAATCAAATACATCAAGTATAATTAAAAAAGCAGAATCTCAAGTCCCAATATACTTACAACAGTACTCTGATCTATACACAGCCTATCTACATACATTTGATGAAATCTTTGGTACATGTTACATAGCTGAAAAGGAATTCTTTGATAAACTAGACATTGATCAACGAACACTCAAATTATATGATAATTGTGCAAAAATTTTCAAAGACATAATCTCTTCACAAATTGATACATCAACTCAATTATTGAATTCATACATCAAAATGAGACTTTCATCAATAGAATCTTTTGATAGGTACGCTCAGCTTATGATGCAATTATACTCAAATACATTATCACAGTTTAATCTCTTGTTTGATAATAACAAGTAAAATTAATTATGTAAAAATCATCATCTTGGATAATTTCCCATAACATGATACCTTATTGATACCTTAGCTAAAGCTTCAAATTTCTTCCGATTCCACTTGTTTCAATCTCAAATCGAAGAGGTGCAGGAAGTTCACTATATTGCTTGTTTACTAGAATCTTGATTTGATCGTCTGGAACCTGTGCTGCTCGAAGTAAATTTCCACGTTGATGTGCATATGCGTTTTTCCAAAAACTCGCAGCATCAAATGTTCCTATCTTTGGTAAACGTCTAGAGGCTCTCAAGATTTTTCAATCCTGTTTTCAATTTCCTTTCTAATTAGTTTAACAATTTTTTCTTTTTTCTTCCATCCAGAAGATAGTGTTCTCTTAGAACCTACTATGAGAATCTCATTATTTTCTGGATTTTTCCTATATCTTGGAGAACCAATATCATTTGCAACCATCAAATCAGCTCCACACTCGCGCATTTTCTTTCGAGCCTCCTTTTCTAACTCTTTTTTAGTTACTCTAGCTAAAGCCTTGAATCCAACTAGAAAAACATCCTTTTGTATCTTTTTTACTTGGTCAATAATTTTTGGAACTCTATTTAGCGTCACAGTCATTTTCTTACTAGTACTCTTAATTTTGATGCTGCTTGGCTTTTCTGGTGTATAATCAGATGGAGCAGCTGCCATTATAACAATATCAAATTTCTTTTTCATTTCATTTTTTACAGCCAAAAGCATCTCATTTGCAGTTTTTACTGAAATAAGCCTTACACCATTAGGAGGTTTTTCTTTTCCAGGACCATACACCATAGTTACTTTGGCCCCAGCTGATACTAGTTCATCAGCTAACAAAACTCCTGTTTTTCCAGTACTCTGATTAGTAATTACACGAATGGGATCAAGAAATTCTATAGTTGGCCCAGCAGTAATCAAAACTCTTTTGCCTTTTAGAAGTGAAGAAAATCCAAACTTTCGCAAAACAAACTCTAAAACATCTTCTGGTTCTGCAGCTTTTGCCTTTCCTTCAATCATATTTGGTGAAACAAAATCAATTTTCTTCTTCAAAAATACTATATTTTTTTTCACAGCAGCATTCTCATACATGGAGGCATGCATTGCTAAACACATTACTATAGGAATCTTAGAGCCAAATCCTACAGTAAGCACTGTAGCTATTGGTGTATCATCAATTCCATTTGCTAGTTTGCCTAGCGTATTGGCAGTTGATGGATAAACTATAATCAGATCTGATTTTTTATAATCTGCTATTGCAATATGCTCCAAGTCTCCTGTTAGTTTAGTAATTACGGGGTTTCCTGTAGCCCATTTAAAATAAGCAGGCTGGATCAGTTTTGTAGCAGCATCGCTTGCAACACAGGTAACATTAGCTCCATGTCTCATTAGTAATCGTGCTAGCTCGATTGACTTGTAGGCTGCAACACTTCCTGCAACACATAAAACAATCTTTTTGCCATTGAGCTCAATTCCATCAGAACCCACAATATCTAAGGATGGATGTTTCTGCTTTGTTTTCTTAGCCAATTTCACTTCGTAATTTTTCCAGTTCTAATTTATCCATTGAAAACCAGTTCTCTTTAGTAGGAAATCTGCCAAACTCTACATCTTTACGATATGCTATAACAGCTTTTGTTATATCGTCTGACAAAGAAAGATATTTTTTTATAAATTTTGGTTTTAGTTTATCATACATGCCCAGCATATCATGAATTACAAGTACTTGCCCATCACAGTTTTTGCCAGAACCAATCCCAATTGTAGGAATATTGATACTTTCTGAGATTATCTTTGCAACCTCATAGCTTACCATTTCTAGTGCAATACTGAAC
>DATBIP010000067.1:0-2196 GCA_036556885.1 Nitrosopumilaceae archaeon | reverse complement strand
ACAAAATGAGAAAGTGTTTATCTTAAGTGACTCCATACTGTTCATGAGATAAAATGACAACTAAGAAAAACCCACATCAATGTACTTCTATATTCACTCCTACTGAAAATCAAAGATACCAATGTATGTTACCAGAGGATCATGAGGAAGCACATATGTGGTTTGTTACATGGACTGGTGAATATGAAGGGGACCTTAAGAAATAATGGGGTTCTGTCAAGTTCATGGGAATGAGAGGAAAAAGAGAATTAGACCTTATACTATAGAAAAAATCTAAAATTGTATGGCAAAAGGATACCAAATCCAAGATATCAAACAAAAACTAGTTGAGATGCTTACAAAATCTAAAACTGCACTTTCTGGAGTAGAGATATCAGAAAAACTTGGGATAAATCGAGTTACAATGGCAAAGTACCTTAACGTCTTTGCAACTGAAGGAATAATTAGACAAAAAAATATTGGCAATGTTAATTTATGGTTTATCGAAGAAGGAACAGAACAATTCAAATTTCCTGATGATTATTTTCATGCAAAAACAAAGTATCTGGAATTATTAACTACAAGAAACGAACAAAAAATATTCAGTCTAATTAGAAATTGTATTTATTCTAATGCAAATCTTTCTAAGTTAATTACAGAGGTAATTCTTCCAGCATTAGAGTCAATTGACGAACTTTTTGCACAAGGAAAGATTACTAGATCAGAACAAAAATTTCTTAATCAAATAATTTCTAGCTCAATTCAGATGTTTAATCATTTAACTATAGACAGTGATCAAAGAAAGAATGCTATCATCATTTCTACAGATTCGTCAAGCACTCTACTTGCAGAAGCTGCCTCTGCATCATTTCATTCTGAGGGATGGAATGTTTCATTACTTGGCGATATGTCAGATGCAATCGATGTAATGTTTGACTTGGATTTACAAAAATTCCTTGGAAGTGTTTGGGCAAAAAAGAATGGAATTATGATAATTATTGTATTTTCAAAAACTGAAGAAGGCTTGAAGTTTTTCTCCCAAGCTGTAAATTCAGTCAAGGGAAAATTTGGCAAAAATCTTCATCTAATACTTTGCACAGATGTGAAAAAAAAGTCAATTGCAAAATCTGATCTTACCTCAGATAATTTGGAAACTGTATTACAATGGTCACAAACAACATTTGAGCATTTCATAACTTAAAAAACTAAAATGGGCCGAGTGAGATTCGAACTCACGACCTTTCGATGTCTGAATGAGTTTATCAGTCGAACGCTCCAGCCAAGCTGAGCTACCGGCCCCGAAAATTTTTCGAAAGCTTCAACATTTAAGTTTGCTGTTCTTTCCACTTAATCGAACAACCAATCGAAGGGTCAAAATCTTTTTTGATTTTTTCTCCGGAAAGAAATTTTTCTATATTGTTTATCATAGTCTTTTCAGTTGCAGTGTCTTCAGGTTTCATTGCGTTGTCTATTCTACCGTGAAATATTAGCTTCATTTTGCCATCAAAAAGAAATGGGTCAGGCGTACAAATTGCTCCATATTTTTTAGCAATTTCTTGAGTTTCATCTACTAGATAATCAAATTTTATGCCCTTTTCTTTTGCAATTACTTTCATGTTTTCAAAACTATCGTCAGGATAGTTTGTAGGATCGTTACTGTTAATTCCAACTATGGCGATTTTATCCTTGAATTTTTTATGAATTTCTTTTATTGCTTCAATTTTTGCCTTAACATATGGGCAATGATTGCACATGAAAATAACTAGCATCCCTGTATAGTTTTTGTAATCATTTAGGGAATGCTTTTTGTCATCTATTCCCAATAATTCAAAATCAGGAGCTTTGTCTCCAGTTTTTAGTTTGACTTGCGATTCAAGAAGTACCATAAAAAAACCTCATTTTCAGGAAATAAAATCTTTGTCACTGATGAAGACAACAATTAAAATCCACACGTAAATCATCCAACACATGGGCTGATAGTTCAGACTGGTAGAATACTCGCCTTGCACGCGAGGGGTCAGGGGTTCAAATCCCCTTCAGTCCATATTTTACATTTATCAATGATGACTGATTTTGTATTCAAGCGATCATTTTTGAATTTAAAACTCGAAGATGGATTTAAATAGGATAGACTCGAGTCAATTTCTCATGGCAACACCAGCTGACGGATGGCCCGTGTGGATTCCTCTAATAGTAGGTTTAGCTCCAGGTTTAGTT
>DATBIP010000066.1:0-2484 GCA_036556885.1 Nitrosopumilaceae archaeon | reverse complement strand
GTATTCTCCCATTATTCCTTTTTTGATAAACTCTAAAGCAGATTTTTGTTTGTCGTTGAGCTCATCTTGATTAATAATTTCAAATTGTTCTGAACCAGGAGAATATTTTATTAATCCTTTTTGCTCTGCTCGTCGTAAACTTAGCTCGCTGTCAGCACTTGCAGGAACCACAATCATATCGATGTAGCGTTCTCTTAATCTATCAAAGGTTTTATCTCCTCCTTCTATGTCGATTTTATTTGCAACAATTAAAGTAGGTTTTGAAATTTTTCTAAGATGTGTTGCAAACTTTTTTGTGTCTTGAGAATCAAAATCATCAAATTTTTTATCTTCTAGATTAGACATCTTTAATGCATCTTTGATGTGATCTTTGTTTACACCAATCCCTCGATAAAGATCAGTTAGTACTTCAACCTTGTCTGAATCTGATTGAATTAGTTTTGAAACCTTATCTCGGTTTCCCTCTAAAATTTTGTGATACCACATTATCAGCTCCTCTTCAATGTCTGCAAAATCGGATATTGGATCTCCTGATCCAACTTCGGCAATCTTTCCTGAAGAGTCAACACTTCCTGAAACATCAACAATGTGTAGTAATGCATCAGATTGAGCTGCAATTGAAAGAAATTGATTTCCTAAACCTTTGCCTTTCCAAGCATCTTTAATGAGTCCAGGAAGATCAATTAACTCGATAGGTATGTATCTCCAGCCATCAAGGCATTTGGAGTTATTGGGATTGTCTTGTACATTAAATTCATGATGAACACAAAGAGTAATAGCGTGTCCTTGAGCAGTTTCTGCTTTTTTAGTCGTAAATGGATATGTGGAAATTTCTGATGATGATAAGGTTGCTGCATTGAAAAATGTAGTCTTGCCGGTATTAGTTTTGCCGATAAGACCGATTTTAATCGGCATGTTTGAATTTTCCTATTAGAATATTTATCTCTGCCTACCTGCCTTGTGCAAATCTTCTTTTAGTTTTTTACACGTATTTTTAAGCTCATCAATTGACCATTCGATTTCATCTAATTCTTCTTTAGTAAGCTCGTCTTTCCATTTATCAAGGGATAATTTTCCAATCTGTGCGCAATGATACAAAAGTGCCCAGTATGGATGATGTTCTGCAGTTGTGTAAGCAAGCTCAGATACACCTTCCATTCCATTTTTGGCTAATGATAATGAATCGGTATTTTCTCCAAAGATTCGAATAATATTTGCTTCAAGATCCTCTTGAATTTTTAACATTATGTTTTTGTATTCATATGATTTTACTAATTCTAAAAGAGATTGATAAAATTCTAAAAATGTTTTATTGGGCATTTATTAAAATAATCTTTGATGTTCTGCAAGCATACATCTGTTAAACACTACCTTAATCCCTTCTTTTCGTGCTAGCTCTTCTGCTTCTTCATTATGAATTCCTTCTTGTAGCCAAATAACTTTAGGTTTTATTTTTATTGCTTCCTGAATTACCGGTAGAACTTGATCAGATGGTCGAAATACATCTACAATGTCAACTGGTTCATTGATTTCTGAAATGTTGTGGTAACATTTTTTATTTAAAATTTCATCAGCAGTAGGGTTTACTGGAATGATGTTATAGTGGTTTTGTGCTAGATATTTAGGAACATAGTGGGCTGCTTTATCCTCATTTTTTGACATGCCTACCACAGCCACATTATTTAGTGAAAAAATTTCTCTTATCTCCTTATCAGTGTATGAATCCCTTTCCATGGATTAAAGATTTAATTTCAGTTTATTAGATGTTTTCTAACTTTGATGATGGTAAAGACAGGACCAATAACATACATTCCAAGATTTAACAAAATTACACTGAAACCATAACCTTGTAGTTCGGCTTCTGAATCAATGTCTACATAGTTTAGGATTGACAATGAAGTTAGGAGTGGGGTGATTGCAACTTGTACGGCGTTTTTAAAGATTGGACTCTGTCTTTCCAAGTCTGCTATGGTTGGTGAAAAAGAGTAATAAAATGAGTTGAATGTATCCATAAATGACGAACCTGCATTAGTGCCAAGTACTGTATTATCTCTTAGCTCCCTTAGTTGCTGTACCTGTTGAGACATTTCAGTACCATATGCTGCAGTGGCTATTAGGCATCCGCCGCCCTGTTTTTCAACAACACATGTACCATCTTCAAAATGAGTTCCTTTACCACAGATTCCTGTTTTTGGTTCTTCAACTCCTACAGCTTCGTAAATTGTTTGATCTGGAAAATTTTCATCAAACCATGCTTTGTAGGAGGGTTCATTGTTGTATCTGTCAATATAGTATTGTGGGTCTTCGTCAGGATCTACAAATGGAGCAATTTTCTTTTCTGGCTCTGGTTCTGAAAATGAACCAGGTATTGCCAACTCTATTGCTTCTTGTATAGTGTAATCAGGATAGTTTGTATCAAACCATTTTTTGTAAGCTGGTTCATTGTTGTATCTATCAAGATAGTACTGTGCTCCTTTTTTTGGA
>DATBIP010000065.1:0-2422 GCA_036556885.1 Nitrosopumilaceae archaeon | reverse complement strand
TTTTGAACATTAGTTCTTTTCCTTCATTGCATTGAACTTTGTCTGCTGAGATTCCACTGTTTGTTTGCTTTAATGGGGCTATGAATTTGCCATCGGGTGTTGTTATAGATATGACCACTTCTGGTTCACCTACCCGAATTGCTTCATAAAAGTAGTTTGTCGCAGCACGTATGTCTGAATTCCATGAAGTGACTTTTAGTGTGCTTGTGTTAGTGAATTCAGAAATTTGGAATTTAAAATTAACAAATGCTGCATCTGGATTATTTTTGTCTTCACTTAATTTCACTGCAACGTTTTTGAAAAACTCTGGATCAGATACATAAACAGTTTGTTCTCCTTTAAAGTTTTGATTGAATCTAATCTGCTCGGTTTTTTCATTATTGAGAAGCATTATTGATGCATGTGCTAGGTGACTAGGACCGCCTTCAAGAGCAAAGTGTAAGGTAATGTCAATTGGCTGATCTATCTGAAAGACTTGAGTGTCAATTGTTTGAGAAAACTCTTCTACCATATAGCTTTGCCAATTAATTTTTAATCCATCATCGATGATTCGTTCTCCTCTAAAATCAATTCCCAATGTTGGAGCTGCATTTTGACCCATATCACTACCTGAATCTGCAAATACATCAACAGCGGGAATTATCCCAAGTCCTGTAGTTAATGCGATCACTACTATTGGAATAGTAACATATGCAATAGAGTTTGAAATAGTCATTAATCTTCGTAAATTAGTTGGCTATATAATCACATCGAATATTTTCTGAACTAAGCTTTCATTTATTTTAAAAATATTGTTAAACCTATGTACAAGACTTAGAACTTGTAAAATGTTTTTTTCCAGTCTAAAATTTTGCCTTCGTTAATTTTTATGCCCTCTTTTTTTAACATATTTGTTTTAACCTTTCCTCCATATGCATAGCCGCCGACTTGTCCATCCGACTTTACAACTCGATGGCATGGAATTATTACTGGAAAGGGGTTTTTTTTCATAATTTGACCAATGGCACGTTGACCATTTTTTAATCCAACTGCCTTTGCTAATTCAGAGTAGGTTGTAACCTTACCTTGTGGGACTTGGACGAGTTTTTTGTACACAAGTTTGTCAAGATTCAAAGTTTTACAACCTCAAGATCAGTTGTGTTTAGTAAATCTAAAACTTTTTGTTTGTTTGGACCAAGACCTCCCCAATCTAATAGAGCAGCTTTTGCCATCTTGTTTCTTTCTAATATGTGTGAAAAAAGTTCCTTGTCTAAAAAATCCAAAGCATGTTTAGGAACTACAGTACCTAGAGCAAATTTTCCATGAATTAGCTCGTTAGTGAACTTATCTGGATAGTGAGTTCCACCAAAACATATTGCAACAGGATTAGATTTTTGATTATCCTTTACTACATCAACTACTATCTTGGCTATGGAATTACATAGGGGGACATCATTCCATTGTTTTTCTGTTGTTCCAATTTCTATGAAAATCGCTGGCTTGTTTAGTGCGGTAGGCCCATGATGAGTTGCCTCTATTGTGATTTGAAAATCTGAAAAATTATCCCTTTTTTGCCAGAGTCTTTGAAGATAAGATTTTTGCAGATTTGGGTGTGGAATAGCAACCTGTCTTTTGTTTCCTCCAAACTTTGCATCAGAAAAATTTCCAGTACTATGACAGGTAAGGGCCAAGACTCCCGATTCTGCTGCGTGCTTTGACAAAAAAACAAAGCCATCATAAGAATATTTTTCCTCAAGCCAGTCAGCTGAAATTGCGGGAGTTGTAATGACTACCAGATCAAAATTTTGACCTCTGTAAATTTCTCCATCCTTTTTCATATCTTGTGATATAAAATTGGCCATGTTGTTTCCAGCAGGGTCATTCTGGTAAGCAACGAGTAATTGCATGAGATAAAAGATATAAGGACACCTTATTAATCACAGGCATTGAATCCAAGAAATACAGTTAGAAATATTGTAAATACACTAAAACTTACCAAAAAATCTGATAAAGACGACTATACACAGCATCTAAGATTAGTTTTGCTTGGTATGGCTTCGGTAGGGGCTATTGGATTTGTAATTCAATTTGTATTTTCTGTAGCAACATTTGGACGTTAGATAAAATTGACACAAGAAACACCTCAGACAATAATGGCACATGCAGAACAACCCACTGAAGAGTCTGCAGAACAAACTAGTTTTGAACAACCTGCTGAAGATTATTCAGAGCAAACTAGTTTTGAAAAACCAACTGAAGAGTCTGAAGGACAATCTAGTTTTGAGCAGCATGCTGAACCAACTAGTGTCAAAGAACCTGAAGTCGAACCGTCAAAACAACCACCCAAGCCTTCAGATGGAGAAAGTAAATCTCATCTTTTTGCAATTAGAACTACAGGAGGCCAAGAAAAAGTTGTTATGAATCTGTTGCAAAATAAAGTAAA
>DATBIP010000064.1:0-2011 GCA_036556885.1 Nitrosopumilaceae archaeon | reverse complement strand
ACCTGTGTTCCAAAAGATTCCGTTTTCTAAACCGAGTTTAGACCTAGGAGAAATACCGTCAGAGGTTTTCTCAAAGCGCTTGTAAGGAGTTTTTTCTATTTTATCCAACAATTTTCCTCTGTTAATTGTAACTTTTTCAGGATCAAATCTTTTACATGTTACTACAGAGCTTGCAATGAATTTATCTACCATATGAATTACAGGGACTTGAAAAATATCTGAAAAGTTAAAACATTTTACAGTATCATAAAAACTCTCTTCAATATCTCCAGAAGCATAAACAATTTTTGGAAATTCACCATGTCCTGCATTTATTGTAAATAATAAATCATCTTGACCATGTCTTGTTGGAAGACCTGTAGATGGTCCACTCCTTTGGTAAGTGGTTATAACAACTGGAACTTCGTTAATACCCGCCCATCCTAATGCTTCTGCCATTAGTGAAAAGCCTGGTCCAGAAGTGCAAGTTGATGAACGTGTTCCAGTCAATGCACTACCAATCATCATTCCTATCGCAGAAATTTCATCTTCTGTTTGTACAACAACAGTAGAACCAGGTCTGTCCTCATTTACAGAAAGAATTTCGTTTGCTTCTAAGAAAACACTTTCATCAGATGCTGGAGTAATAGGATAATAGGATTGAAATCTACATCCGCTAACCATCTTGCCTATTGCTGTACCTTGATAGCCTTGAACTAAGATTGTTTTAGGTTCTTTTGTTACAGCGTTTAACAAAAATTTTGTTTTTTCAAATTTCGCTGCTGCGAAATTATATGCATAGTTTGCTGCTTGTTTGTTAATTTCTGCAATCTTTGGTTTTTTGATAAATATTGATTCGATTGAATCCAAAAGCGGCTTAGGATCAATACCTAAAATGCCAAGAGATAGTGAAACTCCAATCACATTAAACATCCTAATCATACCTCTTAGCTTGGGATTATTGGTATCATCTGCAAGTTTTGCTAGAAGTTCTCTAAATGAGACTGGGTGAATTACCACACCTCGATCTTTTGCACTTTCCAAAATTCCCTTTATTGAAAGTTCTTTATTTTTTGAATTAAGTTGTTTTTCTAAACGTGATTTGAAATTTTGATCCATGTTATGAACATCTTCAAGTTTAACACTCTCCAAATCAGAATCATAAATTATTACTCCGCCTTTGATAACCTCATCAGCATGTCGAAATAGCGTTTCCCCGTCAAATGCTACCATTAAATGTACATCATTTACATTTGAATGAATTTTTTTGTCAGAAATTCTAACGGCAAAATAACTGTGCTCTCCTTTGATATTTGAATAAAATTCCCTCTTCCCAAATACCTGGTATCCAACTCTTGCACAAACCTTAGAAAAAACATTAGCTCCTGATTCAACTCCACTTCCCTGTGGTCCACCAATTAACCAAGTAAGATCAGTAGTCATAATTAACCACCAGTTGCTGCATCAAATAATGCACATTCACACTTGTCACGTTCGCCACAATATGGACATACACATACACACTTTTCTATTGAGTTGCCACATTCAATACATATAGCAAACTCTTCATTTTTTTTGGTCTTTGTGCCCATCATCTATCTTAAAACAAGAATCTTATAAATGGTTTAATGTATTTTGATCATTTTATGAAGAAAAAAGTTAGATCTAAAAAAATGAAAGTTTTCCTAACTCGCACACTACATGATTTTGCAATAAAAGAGCTGAAAAAACATTTCAAAATTGAGATTTACAATGGTCCTTTCCCGATGTCTAAGAAAAAATTGTTATCAAAAATCAAAGATTTTGATGGTTTGATTTGCTTTCCATACGATACAATTGATAAGGATGTAATTAATGCAGGAGCTAAACTAAAAACAATTAGTGCGTTTAGCGTAGGATATGATCAAATTGATACAAAACATGCAAAAGAAAGAAAAATCAAAATTGGTTATACTCCCAATGTTCTAACAGTCGCTACTGCAGATCTTACAATAGCTCTAATTCTAGATGTACTTCGCAGAGTGACAGAAGG
>DATBIP010000063.1:0-2425 GCA_036556885.1 Nitrosopumilaceae archaeon | reverse complement strand
TGCCATTCTTGCATAGTGGGATCTCATGCTTTATGCCAAAGTGCTTGCAGGCACAATTTGTTAGTACGTATGCCACCCCAACGTTTGGCTCTATAGTTGTAAACGGAAAATTACCTATGGTAACTGGAGCCTCAGTAGCCGCAGAAAAAAACGTTGATTTTCCAACGTTAGTTTTCCCTAGTAATCCAATTTGCATGCAACAGAAGAACATCTTTCTAATATTAGTATTGCAGAAATTGTTTAATCTACTTCTATTGTTTCTATTTCATGACATTAGTAATTACTGGAAATCCTGGTGTTGGGAAACATACTATTACAAAGAATATTGCTAAAATTTTGAATTATGAAATTTTAGATATAAATAAAATTGCTTTAGAGTCTGGCATATTCGAAAAAAACGCTGAATCTGCAGATGTAGATATTAAAAAATTACAAAATATTTTAAAAAATAAAATTAAGGAAAAATCAGTTGTGGTGGGACATCTTGCTCCTTACGTATTAACTAAAAAACAAGTAAAAAAAGTAATTATACTTCGAAAAAATCCTTACAAGCTTATTTCAATATATAAAAAAAGAGGATATCCTGCAAAAAAAATCGCTGAAAATTTAGGTAGTGAGATATTAGGCGTGATTGCACACGATTGTATGAAAAAATTTGGGAAAAATAAATCTCATCAACTTGACACAACTTCAAAATCAGTTTCACAGATTACTAAAATAATTATTAAATCCATTGATGGGAAATTTGAAAATGATAAAGTGGATTGGTTGTCTTTAATAACGAAAAAAAATGATTTAAAAAAATTTTTTTCCTACTGATTTAATAATGCAATTTATGTGGATATTGTAAAATGTTTGAAATAATAAAATCGGATTTGGCTGGAAGAATTGGGATTCTTCATACAAATCATGGTAAAATTGAAACTCCGGCGTATGTTCCTGTAATTCATCCTGTTAAACAATCTATCCCGACAAAAAAGATTAGAGAGATGGGTTTTGATTTAGTTATTACAAATGCATACATAACTCGAAATCGTTATGGAGATGAAGCAGTAAATAGAGGAATTCATAATATTATTGATTTTGACGGAGCTGTTATGACTGATTCAGGTGGCTATCAAGTTTTAGAATATGGCGATATTGACGTGTCTCCAGTTGAGATAGCTGAATATGAAAATAAAATTGGTTCAGATATTGCAATTCCTCTTGACAAGCCAACAGGTTACGGTTTACCCAAAAAGAAGGCAAAATCATTTGTTGAACACACGTTAAAAGTTTCAAAACAAACTCTGAAGAATCAAACTAATTCTGGTACAATTTGGGTTGGGCCCATACAAGGTGGAGAACACATAGAACTAGTCAAAAAATCTACGCAAGCTCTCGTAAAGTATGGATTCAAAATGCTTGCTTTGGGAAGTCCTGTGGAATTCATGGAGTCTTACGAATACAAATTACTAGCCAATATGATAATTGCTGCAAAAAAACTAATTCCAGCTTCAATACCTTTACATCTTTTTGGGGCTGGTCATCCTCTTACTATTCCACTTGCAGTATCCTTAGGATGCGATACATTTGATTCAGCTTCCTATATGCTATATGCAAAACATGAGAGATACATAACAGAAGACCGCACATTACATTTGACAAAAATTCCAAGTTTTTCGTGTATTTGCGAGGTCTGCTCTAAATTCAATCCTAAAGAAATTCTTTCATTAAATAAAGATGAAAAAATAAATAAAATTGCTCTTCATAATCTATACGCTATCAAGGCTGAAGTAGATAGAGTAAAGGAAGCTATTCATGAAGGAAGATTATGGGAGTATGTAATCAAAAAATCCCGCTCACATCCAAAACTCTTTGAGGCTACAGATGTTTTTATAAAAAATCCCAATTACTTTGTGAAAACTACTCCAAAATTCAAGGATTCGGCCTTGTTTCTTTTTTCAAAAGTGGATCAATTTAGGCCGGAAGTATTGTCATATCATAATATGGTTCGAAGATTTAGAACTAAAAAGAAAATTCTAGTTATAGCAGGAGATTCCTCAAGAAAACCCTTCTACCTATCTCAAGAATATAGTATTCTCAAAAAGAAATTCTCAAACAGGGATTCAGTTCAATTCTGTCAATACCATCCATTTCTAGGATTAGTTCCATTGGAAATTTCAGATATTTATCCAGCGGCACATAATGTTATGGCAAGACTACAATACATTCCTGAAGATTTTACGATTTTTGCAAAAACCTGGAAGATATTTTTTGAGAAGAATAACTTTACAACGATTTATTATGATAAGAAAGATGAATTTCTAGAGTTCTTCTTGAAAAGTTTACCAAAACAAATTATTAAAAAATCTCTCTAGTTATTGAAAAATAAGAAAAAAGAGTTGCGAAAATACCGTTTATAGTGCGGCGTCTTCTGCCCAAC
>DATBIP010000062.1:0-2981 GCA_036556885.1 Nitrosopumilaceae archaeon | reverse complement strand
TAATTGGGTAATCCTTGTAGGATTATCCAAAAATTCAGGTACATCCTGGATTTTCGGATTTCACATCAATGACTCCATCTAATTCACCTAAAGTTTCTATCATCATTTTTTGCAAATCTGAATCTGGCATGAATATTCCTGGAACTAGAATTATAATTGTTTGATTATCAACACCACCAAAAACAACATATTGCCACCAATTTCCTCGCGCTGGTTGTTCCTCTTCACTTAGTTTTGAAAACTTCGCTTCAATTAATGTATGAATTGATTCTAAATTATATTTTTCAATCTCACTATATGTGATGTCAAAAGGGGTAACACAGCTCGAAATGGATTCGAATGAAGTTTGACCATCATCAACTGATGTTGTAATTAGCATTAGTGCTAAAACTCCGAAAAAAGCTATTCCTATAAAAATTCCAACTACAATGCTAATCTTCTTCCATTTATCCAATTAGAATCATTATTTTACTTTTAGATAAAATGTATTTGAGAGATTTATTGAACAAACATTCAGGATTAGTCATACTTTAGGAGTATACACTTCGAATCCAAATGGGTTCGAATATTTCATGTTCGGGATAATCTATGCAAGATTATTGTATAATCCTAGTAAGATTACCCAAAATAGTTCTAAGTGGTTTAACCCTAAGTGTTGTCATCAAGCGTTCAGAGCCCTTCAGACCATTTTTATTTTTCCAAAAATTTACGAACAAACTATTTAAAGAAAAAATTTTAGGCGCCGGGAGAGAGATTTGAACTCTCGAACCCTTGCGAGTACGCGCTTTATGGTAATGTTATTTCCAGGCGCGCGCCCTACCAGGCTAGGCGACCCCGGCATTTTGTTTCGCCAAAATTACTGCTACAAGTCTGATTATATAATAGGTTAGACCGATTAAAAATGGCAGATTATTTGTGAATATTTATCGTGATAGATTTTTTGACTTGGATTTTTTCATCTATTGTATGTGAGGTTATTTTATACGTGCCAGCAGTTGCAGGATCGCCATCATTTTTGATTTGATCCCATACCAGAATTTTTTCTTGCTTAGGTTCAAGAATTGAGATGACCTGAGGAGCAGCTGGTGAATATAGTACTCTACCGTCTAATCCTGTGATTGTTAGACCATAAGATGCGTCAGAAAAGGTTAGTGGTTTTGTTCCAGAGTTGACTATTTTTATTTTAATTTCCTCACCTACCTCAAAATCTATCTTCTCAGTTACAATGGACAGAGAATGTCCTTCAACAAATTCCAATTGCTCTCCATTTTTTTGGGTTACTAAAAACACACCAACAATAGCACCTGCTATCATTCCAATTATGACAGCTAAAATCAAACCTCTTGGAAACATATTCAGAAAATCATTTTAAGTGACTCTTATTTGTTAGGAGATTCTTTAGAGTGCCAGCTTTTTGGATAAGTACTAGGAGCCATAATGATGCGTTTTGTCTCAAATGCGTATCCCTTTGTGTTTTCTTTAATCTCTTCCTCAGACAGGAGGGTTTTTGCCAGTGCGACTACTTCGCCTTTTTTTGTGTATATTGCAACAAGATCATCTTTTTTGAGATTAGGTGAAACTTCTAGGATTCCTGGAATTGCAAGTTGAGCTCCATGACACATTGCATCTACTGCAGAATCTCTAATTACAACAGATTTTAATTCACTCAAGACATGTTCAATAGGTCTGATAATCTTCAAGAGCTTAGAGTCATCTTTTTTTTCTTCCCATAAAGAATATGCATTTGCAAGCTCATGCAGTGTTACTAGCCCCGAGTCTTCAGTAAATTGATGAACTCGTGTACGCCGAAGCTCAATCATCGTAGCACCAGGACCCAATACCTCTCCAATATCGTAGATTAATTTTCTAATGTAAGTTCCTGCTTCACACAAAACTCGTAATAATACAAGGCGTTCCTTTTGTTCCAATAACTCTAGCTCATAGATAGTTCTAGTTCGTGTTTGTCTTAGAACTGCAGAACGTTGAGGAGGTTTTTGAAAAATTTCTCCGGTGAATTCTTCTAAAACTTTTTTAAATTTTTCCTTGGATGGCAATGAATGCAGTCGTCCTAATGCGTGATATTCTTTTGGTCCATAAAGCAAGACCTCAAGTGCTTTTGTTCCTTCACCTAATCCCATTGGCAAGACGCCAGAAACTTGTGGATCAAGTGTACCGCTGTGACCAGCTTTTGGAATTTTTAAAATTCTTTTCAACCATGCAACTGTTTCATGGCTTGTTGGTCCAGGTGGTTTATCCAATAGGATAAATCCATACTTGAGTAGTTGGTCTAGGCTTCGTTTATCATAATAGGTACCATACTTGTCGTTAGTAACGTCCTGATCAATTATTGTAAGATTTTGTAACTGTTTTAAGATCATAGTAACCCTTTCACCGTTGATTTTGCAATTTCTAGAACTTTTTTAGCATCAAGCTCATCAGTATCAATGATTTTATCAAACACGCTCAAATCCTCCCCAAAGTCAAAGTCGTATAATTTTTTGTATATTTTTTTATTTTTTTCATATCTTGTTTTTACAATTTCCAATGCTTTACTTTCTTCCATGTTGTCTCTTTTTTTCATTCGTAGTGCACTATTTTCAAGAGACCCATCAAGCCAAATTTTGATGCCATCTTCTACAAGCCATGGAAGAGTATAACTTGTTATAACAACTCCCCCTTTCAAAAACAAATCTTTTAGTTTTTCATCTACCTTTTTGTCAAATTCAGGATTCTCACTTCGTTGATTCAAAAACTTCATTCCATCCGGTGTGTCCCACCAATCATCGCCACCTGTTTGAAATCCTTGTTCTTTAGCTAATTCCTTTAGAATGTCACCACCGCCAAGATATGTTAAACCAAATTCTTTTGCTAGACCTTTTGCAACTGTAGTTTTTCCAATTGCTGGAGGACCAGAAATAATTACTGATTTTTTCAACCGATATCCATCGAGGTTTTGGTTAGCTTCATTATAATTCCGCTAA
>DATBIP010000061.1:0-3326 GCA_036556885.1 Nitrosopumilaceae archaeon | reverse complement strand
CATTGAGAACCCACATTTTAGTGGGCAAACAAAGTTTTTAGATTCATAATCTGCAGTCTTTGGAAAATAATACAATAAGCTATCTCCAATGCTTTTTACAACTAATGCACTATGGTCTTTAGCAATCATAGCCATTCCGTTCAAAAATATGCTATAGTATTTTGTCATTTTTTCTTTAGAAAGATGAGCCGATACCTTTGTGGAACCTACTATATCTACAATTCCTACACAATAGTTGCTATGAGTTCCAGAAAATGAAACTACTTCTTCAAGGCGATTCTCTAACCTTTCAGACAAGGTATAAGGAATTTTCCGCAAAAGGGTGAGTTCTTGCGGAGATAGTATTGGAGTCATATGTAATGTTAGGCAGACAAGATGATATTCTCGATTAAGCTAATGTAATGAATAATAAGCTAATTTTTTGGCAAAATAGGAGAGATTTTTTTAATACAAAGACAAAAAACCGTCATACAAACACTATGGCTATTGGGTTTAGATCTCAAAGCGCTAGTAATAAGAGAAAAAACAAGCCTAGAAGCGTTTGCATCAAAGGTAGTTGCCATTGATGCCTATAACGCAATTTATCAGTTTTTGGCAATAATTAGGGGGCCTGATGGGTTACATCTTTCTGATGATCAGGGGAGAGTAACTAGTCATCTTAGCGGCCTATTTTACCGAAACATCAAGTTTCTTTCAATTGGGATCAAACCAGTCTATGTTTTTGATGGAAAACCTCCATCGCTAAAATCGGCAGAAATTGAACATAGAAAGCAGATAAAACGAGATGCTACAGTAAAGTACGAAAAGGCACTAAAGGCAGGAGATCTTCAAGAAGCAAGAAAATATGCACAACAAACAACCTCTATGAGAGATGCTATGGTTCAGGATTCTAAGAAAATTCTTGAGCTTTTTGGTGTTCCAGTAATTCAAGCTCCTTCAGAAGGAGAAGCTACTGCAGCTCATCTCACAAAAACTGATCAGGCATATGCTTCTGCTAGTCAAGATTTTGATTCCATATTATTTGGTGCTAAAAGGTTAGTGAGGAATTTTACGAATAGTGGACGACGTAAACTCCCAAACAGAAATTCATTCATTGAAATTGTGCCAGAAATAATTGATACAAAGAAAACCCTATCTGAGCTCAAATTAAACCCAGAACAAATGGTTGATCTAGGAATTCTTATTGGAACTGATTTTAATCCAGATGGATTTGATAGAATTGGGCCAAAAACTGCTCTAAAGATGATTCAACAGCATTCTAGGCTGGAAGATATTCCTCAGATTCAAGATCAGTTAGAAAAAATCGATTACAATCAGATTAGAAAAATATTCTTAGAACCTGAGGTGGCAGATATTCCTGAAATAGTTTTCCAACCGGTAGATTATGATGGGATTAGACAATATTTAGTAGAAGAAAGGAGTTTTTCACTTGAGAGAGTAGAAACTTCTCTTATCAGATTAAAAAAATCTCTAGAAAAAAAGAGTCATACTCTTGAGCAGTGGTTTGAATAGGTTATTTGGCTCTCTGCTTTTCAGATTCGCATATAGCACATTTTAAGCCACGTGTATTTCGCTTGCAGATTTTACATTGCATGGAAAATGACTCATATTTTTGAGTCTGATTATATTTTATGATAATTCCTAATCCAACTAGTGAAAGAATTCCGAGTAAGAAGAAATTCATAGGTTTTGAAGAGTCGATACTACCATACTCAAAGTTACAATCAACCATGCATAATGATTTATCTTCCTGATTGATAGATTTCCATCCAAATACTGAACTTGGAGCAAAAATCACTGCGACCAAAACAAAAGCCACAATGATTTTCATACTATAGGAAAATAACAATATTCTTTAATTCCATGTCTGTGCAGAATGAACAAAAAATATTATTTCTAGTGAGATTAATTTTTGCTAGTTTTTCCCAATTGATTTTTTAGCTCATCAAATGCTAATTGAACCTCGCTTACTGCTGCACCATCTTCTAGGGTGCTAATATCGCCAATTTTGTCATTTTTTGCAATTGATTTTAAGAGTCGTCTCATGATTTTTCCACTTCGAGTTTTAGGTAGCTTTGAGACAAAGTAAAGTTCCTCTGGAGTTGCAATTGGGCCTAGACCATTGCGAACAACCCCAGTAATTTCCTTTTTGAGAGTTTCCGTGTTTTTGTTTACTCCTTGTTTGAGTACAACAAATGCGATAATTACCTCACCTTTGATATCATGTGGAATCCCACATACGGCGGCCTCTGCTACATCATTATGAGATACGATGCTGCTTTCTAGCTCAGCTGTACCTATTCTATGTCCTGCAACCTTTAGGACATCATCTGCTCTTCCAAGAATCCAAAAATATCCATCTTGGTCTTTTATTGCATAGTCTCCAGGATAGTACATATTTTTGAATTTTGACCAATAAACTGTAGTATATTTTTCATCATCTCCCCATAAAGTCAAAAGCATGCCAGGCCAAGGCTTTCTGATTACAAGATAACCTTTCGTGTTTGCATCCACCTCTTTCCCATTTTCGTCAACTACAGCTAAATCTGTACCAGGGATTGGCAAAGTTGCAGACCCAGGTTTTAATGGAATTGTTTCAATTCCAGGTAATGGTGAAAGAATCATTCCGCCAGTTTCTGTTTGCCACCAGGTATCAATTATAGGACATTTTTCTTTGCCAATTGTTTTAAAATACCATTTCCAAACTTCGGGATTGATTGGTTCACCAACAGTTCCAAGTAGTCGCAAGGATGAAAGATCAAATGAGTTTGGAATAGCAACACCATACCGCATAAACATTCTCAATGCAGTAGGGGTTGTGTAAAATATTGTAATCTTGTATTTTTGGATAATACTCCACATTCTAGAGTTATCAGGAAAATCGGGAGCACCTTCATACATTACCTCCGTTGCACCATGTAGTAATGGAGCATAAACTACGTAGCTATGTCCTGTAACCCATCCAATATCTGCAGTACAAAAGAAAACATCAGAATCCTTAATGTCAAAAGCCCACTTGAATGTAGAGTACAAGTGAGTCAAGTAACCGCCAGTACCATGCAGAACGCCTTTTGGTTTTCCAGTAGTTCCTGATGTATATAGAATGTAAAGAGGGTGAGTACTATCAAGTTTTTCAGGTTCACATTGAGTTGAGGAGTTTTCCATCAGCTCCTCCCAAAGTTTGTCTTTTTTGTTTTTTGTAATTTCGATTTTTACTCTTTTTAAAACAATTACATTTTGTACAAAATCTAGCCCATGAATTGCCTCATCAACTACATCCTTGAGTTTTACTATCGTTCCTCGTCTGTAACCCCCATCTGCGGTGA
>DATBIP010000060.1:0-9747 GCA_036556885.1 Nitrosopumilaceae archaeon | reverse complement strand
CCATCTACTTTAGCCGTAAGTGCTGCAATTTCATATTTTGGAGATACCTCTCTTTTTACGATTTTTAGATTGTTAATATTCTTCAATAATCCAAGATAGTTTCTCAGATCAGTCATGCTTGAATAATCTCCATTATTTCTCCCATCAAGATTTTAGCTATATCATTTCCAAGCTCTTTAGTAGCAAATAAAGAAACAATACTTATTCCCTTAATCGAGGTCGATATTTTTTCTGCAATTAACTTTAAGAAAAGAAAATCCGTTTTAGTTGGAATAACTGTAGTTGTAATGGCGGATGGTCCAGTTCCAATTGATACAACCATTGAACCAATTTTCTGACCACCTTCACTTACAGAAACAAAATTTCCATTATCAAAAGAAATGGATTGTAGTAGAAATTTTCTATCGCCCACACTGATAGTTTTTTTTGTATAACCTCTTGTGGACATCAAAAGCTTCGAACGAAACTTATGCCTTTATTGCTATCGCTTCTACCTTTCTCTCTGTTTTTGTATCAGCTTCTACTCTTGCTCTAAGTTTGGCTTTATATTTCAGATTTCTTGGCTTTGTTCTTAGGCGGTAACCACAACATGGGCACCATAATCCTTCCCATTTGATGAAGATTTCACAAATTTGGCATCGTCTCTGTCCAGAAGCATATCTTCCGGTTCCTACAGGTTTTTGAGCCTTATATCTAACACAAATTCCTTTACACGTCATTTTTCATCAATTCCTTAGTATAACTATTATAACATTCACAACTATTTAAGCATGGATCGATAATTTATAGAAGTTTTATAGCTTTTTTTTATAAAATTTTCATTGATCGTTCATTTTGTAAAAAGAGATTTCAGTTTCTCTCAAAAAAGAGTATAAATATTTATCTATTTTTCAAAAAATTAGGCTATTAGAATTTTTTATCCAGTTCTAGAAAGTGGTAAAACTATCTGTCTGTAGCCTTCTCGTTGTGTAATATATTTTGCCGACATCATATCACGTTTTCCTCTTTGATTATAGTGTTTTATTTTAAGTGAGGTCCTTCTTTCATCAACAAACTCTAGTTCAAAATCTGAACAAAATCTGAGGTTAAGTAATGTAATTATCTCTTTAGCAAGAATCATGTTTCCATTTCCTATTTTTACAATCTTTCTATCAGATTTTAGCTCAGCTAAAATTTTGGTAACATGCATTACAAGGCCTTCTACTGAAGTAAAAATTGACCTTTCAATTTCCTTCCCAAAATATAGTACAGAAAGGCCTGTTCTGTGTCCTGGATCAATTCCAAGAACTAGCTCATTTTTATCAAGACCTCCTTCTTCTAATTTTTGAATCATTAAACCTTTAATCACTGCAGGATCTTTATCTATAATTTCCTCATGAAGTATAGGTTTTTTAGAGCATTCAGGTGCCTCTTTAAAGGTGGTCAGAATCAAACTGCCATCATAGGAATTTATCTCCTCAGGAAGAATTGAATCATATTGTAATTTAAGGTCATTAAGTGCTTTGACGAATTTATAATAAGGTCTTCCATAGGTGGTAGCAATTCCTATACGAGCTTGGTTAAACGCTGCGATAATGATGTTACTATTAGGTAAAATTTAGGTTTATGCCTTCAGAACAGTTGACACAACGTGGTCAACGGCTTCATTAAATTTGATGTCAATTTTATCTTGAACATCCTTTAAATTTACATCACCTGCGGCCAAAATTCGTTGGGATTCGGATTTAGCTTTGTCTCTAGCTTCTGAAATTATAGTCTCTGCCTCTTTGGTAGCCATTTGAGTAACCTGTTCTAGTAATTGGTCAATTTCCTTTTGGGCTTTTTGATTTAGCTGCTTTTTCATATCTGCTAGTTTTTCATTAAGTGAATCTATGTCTGATTCTAAGCCAGATAGGGCCTGGATAATTTTATCAACTGTACCTGGGGTCACAGATGTTGCTTGGATCTCTTTAGAAATTGTCTTGGCTTCCTGTTTTTTTGTACCCTTGGATTTCAAGTTATATAAAAACCTCTAATTCCAATAATTAAATCATTCAATTTTTTGTCAAAATTGGCTATTATTCATGAGCTTTTAGTATTCGATCTTGTTCCTCAGGTGGAAGGTTAATCATTGCTAATACTTCAGTCGCACTAAGAGGAGTTTTAGGATGGTTTTTTTCATAAATAAATTCATCCCATAAACTATTCAAATGATGTCTAGAAATAAATTCTAAAATGTACTTGCCATTAATGCTAAATTCATTTACGTGAGTTTGGTCTTTATCTGATGTTTCTAGTATATTTCCTACAGTTTTAGATTTTTGTAATGAATTATGATTTTGTTGAGCCATTTCCTATACCTATTGGAATTATAACCAATTTGAATAAAAGACAATGTATTTCCCAAATGGAACTCTATCCCTCTTTTAATCTAGGAATAATACATTTACTTTGTTGTGAGTAGCAAGATTGCTCTAGCAAGATCACCTTTTGATTCTGCTAGTGCGCTGATTGCTTGTTCCTTAGATACACTTGCCTGTTGGCAAACAAGCTGTATGTCATCTTCACTAAATATTGGAACCTCTCTTTCCTTTTCTTCATAGCTTTCTGCAATTATCTGAAAGATCGAATTATCCTTTGCCTTCATTTCAGTTACTGCAGGCTTTGGAATGATAATCTCTTTTTTATCGGTTTTAATTATGACCTCCTGAACATTTGGGATTTCAGACATATCAAGGCCCATCTTATCCATCATCCTTCTCATTTGCCTATTACCACCGCGCATCATTACGAACCATCTCCTTTATTCTGACTTTTTAAACTATCCCTGATTTTTATTGCCACACCTCTGTTTTGGGATTGAATCATTTCTGAAGAAAGTACAGCCCTTCCTACAGCTATTACTTTATTTTTAAATAAAACAGGAACATCAGAGGATATTTGAATATTCTTTCCACACCATACCACATGATTGCAAAAAACTGACTTTCCCTCTTCGACGAAAGGTTTAGAGTCCATATCAATCTCCAAACAGTTTTCTTTGAATTTTTTACTTTTTAACAGAATTTGTGCAAAATATGGTGAGATCGCCAAACCACCATCTATACGAAGTGTACAAAGTAGTTCTCCATCATGATAGATGCTCCGAATTCTTCCGTTTTTCTTTGAATAGGTAATTTCAATTTTTTTAGGAAATAATTTCGAAACACCATTTCCAAAAAGTGCATCTACTGTATGATGGAGTTTTTCAACAGAATCCATAGTATCCAGATTATAGTATTCTAAATATTTGTTAATGGTTAATCTATATCTTTGATCCAAATCTATATAGATTGCTCAAAAAAATATAGATTATGACTGAGCGTGAGGAAACAAGGAAAATCCAGTTCACTGGAAAATCATCCTACATCGTTTCATTGCCAAAACAATGGATAATGGAGCTTGGCCTAAAGCAAGGGGATCCCATAAACGTAGTTAGACATGGTTCTTCAACTTTACAAATTTCTCCGACACAGTATTCTACAAAGAGTCTTCAAATGGAAGATGCTACTTTTGAAGTTGGACCAGATGATGATAATACATCAATAGTAAGAAGATTGATTTCACTCTACTTTCTTGGATTCAAAACAATTAACATTAAACCAAAAACTGGCAGATTCAAGCCAGCGCAAAGAACTGCAGTTAAAGACGCCGTAAAAAAAATGTTAATGGGAACTGAGATAATTTCCGATTCTACCGAAGGAATAACAATTCAAGTATTAGTAAATTTGCTTGAGCTCTCAGTTAATGGCGCCTTCAAAAGAATGATACATCTTGCTAAATCGATGTTGAGGGATGCCCTTCTAGCAGTAAAGGAATCAAATTTTGAACTTGCTCAGGAAGTAATTAATGCTGATGATGAGGTTGACAGATTTGGATTTTACATTATTCGTCAATTAAAAATTGCTATCCAAAATGAGCATATGCTCAAAGAAATGGGATTTAAAAATTTGAGGGATTGTTTGGGTTTCAGGTTAGTTGTAAAGAATATTGAAAGAACCGGTGATCATGCAGTATTTATCGCTCAAGATTTATTAGAATTTAAAAAACCAATCAAAAAAGAAATTTTCGTGAAAATACAAGAAATGAGCGACTATGCTTTATCCTTTTTAGATGATTCATGTCTAGCACTCTTTAAAGAGGATTTTCTACAAGCAGAAAAAATCATTAAAAAAGCAACTGAAATTACATACTATGAAAAAAGGGTTCTAGATAGTACCAAATCAATAAAAGATGATGAAGAAATCTATCGGGTAAGGAGAATGATTGAAAATATTCGTAGAATTGCAGAATATGCAAGTGATATTACTGAAATTGTCCTTAACATGAATGTAGAAAAAATTCTTAAAAAATCAAAACCGTAGATTCGTGTCTGAAATGAAATCTGCGATATTAATTACCTATGACAAAGATGATTCCTTAAGTGAGGCATTAGCCCTTTGTGATACAGCAAATTACTCAGTTTGCCATATAATTAAACAAGATTTTTTGCAACGAGCAAAATTTGGGATTAGTGAAAACAAAGTTGATGAAATAAAAGAAATTATGACTAGATTAAGACCAGATGTTATTATTTATGATGAAATTCTTAAACCAACTCAAAACTACAATTTAGCTTCAAAATTAAAAATTCCCATTCTTGACAGAGAATCATTGATTCTAGAGATCTTTGAGAATCGAGCAACTAGCTCTGAATCAAGACTTCAGATAAAACTAGCACAACTTCGTTATGAGATGTCAAGAGCAAAAGAAAAGGTTCGTCTTGCAAAAATGGGTGAACAGCCAGGATTTTTGGGAATAGGAAAATTCGAAGTTGATGTGTATTACAATGATATCAAACATAGAATGACAAGTGTAAAATTAAAACTAAAAAAAGCTGGAAAACAGAGAGAACTTCACAGACAATCAAGAAAACGTCTTGGTTTTAAAACAATCTCGTTGGCAGGATATACATCAGCGGGAAAAACCACCTTGTTTAATCTATTAACTGGGGAAGACCGCCAAAAAGGCAAGGAACTTTTTACAACTCTCTCCACTACTACTAGAAGATTAACTATAGATAAAAAAACGGTATTAATTTCTGATACTGTTGGATTTATCAGTAAACTTCCTGCCTATATGATCGAGGCATTCAAATCAACACTAGAAGAACTTCTTCACACTGATCTTGTTATCGTTGTAATTGATGCAAGTGATCTACAATCAGAATTAAAAAAGAAATTTCAAAGTTGCACAAAAACTCTTTATGAATTAGGAGTAGAGCCTGATAGAATGATTTTTGTTCTTAATAAAATAGATCTTATTAAACCAGAGTTAATTATACAAAAAAAAGAATATCTCAAACTCGATGAAAATAAAATATGGATTCCCATTTCATCCACAACTGGAGAAAATATTTCACAGTTAAAGAATTTGATAAATGAAATGTTGGAATTTAAGAAAGACGTAACAGCAAAAAAATCATTAAAGGAAGAGATTGATAAAATCTATGGGCTTTGAAGTATTACGAATTGGTCAGAGACTGGTAAGAGACGATCGAGTTACAACACATGTTGCATTAGTTGCAAGAGCCTTTGGGGCTTCAAAAATATACATGAATGAAGTAAATCCAGAAATTAAAGACACTGTAAACAAAATTAATCATACTTGGGGAGGAGATTTTGAAATTGAATTCATTACTGATTGGAAAAAGATAGTTAAAGAAAAAAAATCAAACATGGTAAAAATTGTTCATTTAACCATGTATGGTGAAAACATAAACAAATTAGAATCCTTTTTACAAAAAGAAGAAAATATTCTGATAGTGGTGGGTGCTGAAAAAGTACCACGGGAGATTTATGATTTTGCAGATTATAATGTGGCAATAGGGAATCAACCTCATTCTGAGATTAGCGCACTAGCGGTATTATTAGATAGAATTCAGAAGGGGACTCAGTTTTTTACAAGATTTGAAAATCCTGTGAGAGAGATTATTCCAACAAAACAAGGTAAAAATGTAATCATAAAAGAAAAAATGGATAAATAACGGAATGCAAAGGATGTAGTAAGTTTGATTGACAAATATGAAGATCCATTTGTGAGGATTGCTACAATGATAGGTGGAGATGAATATCTCAAAGTAGCAAGATCCCTTTTGAAATCAGAAGATGCAACTGATGAAGAAATTGCAAGCTCTACTGGATTGAGAATTAACATGGTTAGAAAGGTACTTTATGATCTTTTTGGTAAGGCACTGATTACTGGCATTAGGGTTAAAGATGAAAAGAAAGGATGGTTTGTATACAGATGGCGTTCGAGGAGAGACGAAGTAGAAAATTTTATTGAGGGACAGAAAAAGAAGATTTCAGAAAGACTCCAACAAAGATTAGATTATGAAAACTCTTCGGATTTTTATCATTGTGGGAATAATGATTGTTCGAGAGTTACTTTTGAAAATGCATTAGAGCTCTTTTTTAAATGCCCTTCATGCGGTCAAGTCTTAAACTTGAAGAAAAATGATAAATCAAAAAAAGCATTTGCGTCTAAAATTGATTATATTAAAAAAGATATGAGGCAAAACTAAACTTTACTTGTACTCTTGAATTTTTAACAAACTTTACTAAATTAGAAAGTGGGTATTTACAATTAACTTGATGCTGTTCAATTGAACGCACAAAATCTCATAAGCTCATTCTGTTAAAATCAAAAACATGACAATAGTAATTCTCAATATAGATAGGTGAAATTAACTTTGGCAGGCATCTATACAAAAGAGAAGGGAATAGCAGATATGCTTCAGAATGGAGAATTAGAAAGCGAAGAAGCAATAATGAATGATAAAGAAAGGTTTGGCAGAGTCAGAACAAGCCTGATGAAGCAATTGAGAGTAAAATATGGTGCTGATGTTGCTAATAGGGCACTTTATAGGATCAACAAAAGAATTTCAGAGGGTTCATTACGGATAAAAATAAACCTCAATCCTATTCAGAGTACAAAAACTGAAATTTAATTACCTAAAACGTCTTTATCGTTAAGAGTTGAAATTACACTATGATGACAGAACCTCCTAAATCAGAAGGATCCGAAGAGATATGTCCAATTTGTAAGAAACCAAAAAGTAGACATACTCCTGAAAAAATGTTGGAATGTTCAAAAAAGATAAGAGAGTTTCAAGATGCGAAAAGTGAAAGAGAGTCTGGAAATTAACTAATTTTTAGGATCAAGATACCAAAAAACAGTTTTATTTTCTGTTGAATCTTTATTCCATCGTAGTTTTCCCTCACTATCGAAATAACTTTGGGTATTCTTATCAGCTAATCCATACTTTACATTTAATTCAGAGTTATAATCAACTATTTCACTCTTAGATACTGCGGCTTTTCTTTGAAAAATCTTCGTAGCCTCTACTGTATTTTCTCCATTTTTTAGTGCATCAGCTTTTGCTGCATATGCTTCAGTATGTCTTTGTTCCGTAAAATTAAACTGATCCCAGAAAATTAACTTAACAGTGTCATCAACATCCTGAACAAATCGACCAAAAGCCAATCTTGGAGTAAAAAATTCAAATTGTTTTTCAAAACTCTTAAGATCTTCTTCAAGTGTATTTTGTGAAATTTGTCTTTGTTCATCTATTATTTTTTTACGATTTTCAATTTCTTGTCGTTTCTTTTCTTCTTCTTGTTGTTGTCTTTGAACTTCTTCCATATGTTTGAGAATAATTTGTGAAAGTGGATTTTTAGTAAATCCATCCTGAACTAATGTTGGGACTTGTGTAATTAGAGTAAGATCAATATTTGGAATTGGTTGTGGAATTCCATTTACAAAATATGATGTATTAACTATACTCATTCCATATCCTTCTTTTGTTGTTATTATGTTAACTTTATAATCACCTGGTTCCGCTGCAGTTTTTAGCTCAATATAGAAAGAACCTACATTATTGGTAGTTGAGCTAATAGTTTCTGTTGCAAATGTAATTTTTACTAGTGCACCTTCAACAGGATTTCCACCCTGATCCTTTACATTACCTACGATTATTGGAAAATCTCCTCTTTCTAGGGGATTATTTAGAGGCCAAGCTGTAGTTACCAAGTCTCCTAATGAAGAGTTTGCATATGATAATGATGAAAGTACCATCATTATAGTTAGAACTACTGTATATCCTGCCTTTTTCATGGCTACTTGTTTTAATTTTGAAAATTAAGCTACTATGTAACGTGTTTTTATCAGCTGATGAAATTTTTTTGAGTGGAACTAGAACAATAGAATTCAATAGTAAAATTGATTAGTATCTAAAAAATTGGAGTTTTTTTGGAAATAATATCATTGTTAATAATTTCATTTAATAAAATCTCAGTATCAATTTAAAATATGTATTATGTAATCTAGATCAACTAAACTGAACGTAATAATATATATCAACAAGTCTAGATTATCAATAACAGTTGATTCTTGGGAATTTGTCAAAAGAAAATATTTCGTCTGATAGATCTAAGCGTGTTTTTGAAAAATTGTGTGCCACAACCAGAATAATCACTGCTAATCTTTTTTCCAGCTCCTCCCCTATGACAACCGCAGAAAAAATTGGATTATTTTTTACCATTGTTTCATTTGGTGTTATACTTAGTCCAATTTCACTAAGTGATACTGATCCATATCATATCAAAGAAATATTTGAAGAAGTAAAGGATAGTATACCGCTAATAGAAGATTTGTCTGAAAATCAAGAAATGCAGTATACTCTAATAGTACATCTTAAATTTTCGCAGGAATCTCATTTAGATGCTATAGAAAAGGTTATTCTAGGAAAATATAGTTCTTCAACAAGTTAGATTATAGTGTAATACAATTTCGTTTCCTAATTTACAGATTTTTTTCAATTTTAATTTTTTAGAATTTTGTATTTTTGGAAATCCATCTCCATCTACTAGTGAGATGGCTTTTTGACCACCAACAAGATAAGGTGTTATAGTAACTATCACCTCATCTACTAATCCTAGTTTAATAAATTCCCAATTAACCGTACCACCTCCCTCCACAAGAAGAGTTTTAATTTTTTTCTTAGAAAGTACTTTCAAGAGATTTTTTATATTTACTTTATTTTCTCCTGTTATTAATATCTCAAGTGAATATTTTTTTAGATTGGAAATATTTTTGCTAGATGCTTTTTTTGAAACAGCTAATAATGTTGGAATTTTTTTACATGTCTTAATAATTTGAGATTTAGGATGAATTTCAGCCTTAGAATCTAAAATTACACGTAAAGGATTTTTTCCTTTTGTATATCGAACTGAAAGCATTGGATCATCCCTTTTTACTGTATTAGAACCGACCAAAATTGCATCAACTTTAGAGCGTAATTTGTGAATTCTAACTTTATCTTGTTTAGAAGATAACTTAGAATCACCTTTTTTTGTGGCTATTTTTCCATCTAGTGTCATTGCAGCACTCAAAATTACTTTTGGTCTAGATTTTGCCATGAATAATTTTACCTCCTATCATAACCGCTTTAATTGAAGATTCGCTTGCTCTTTGTACAATTGAAGCATGTGGATTATGCATCGGTTCTAAATCAATAGCATGTTTATCAATAAATATACAATCAGCATTTTTGCTTATTTCTATCACACCGATATTTTTTTGTAAAATTTTTTCTGCATTTACAGTTGCCATCTTTAGAATTTGTTTGGGTTCAATTCTTTTTCGATTCAAGCCCATTGTGACTTTCCAAAGATAATCCATTTCACGAAA
>DATBIP010000059.1:0-2059 GCA_036556885.1 Nitrosopumilaceae archaeon | reverse complement strand
CGTAGGATATGATCAAATTGATACAAAACATGCAAAAGAAAGAAAAATCAAAATTGGTTATACTCCCAATGTTCTAACAGTCGCTACTGCAGATCTTACAATAGCTCTAATTCTAGATGTACTTCGCAGAGTGACAGAAGGTGATAGGCTTATTCGAAGAGGAGATTGGAGGGAGGTCTTTGGTGCAGATACCTATGTCGGGGAGGAGATTAATGGAAAAACTTTAGGGATACTTGGATTAGGCAGAATAGGAAGGGAGGTAGCAAAGAAAACCAAAATTTTTGGCATGAATGTGATTTATCATAATAGAAATCGCCTCACACCAGGCCAAGAAAAGGGCCTCAAAGCAAGATTTGTGCCTCTAAATGAGTTATTTTCTAAGAGTGATATTGTATCTATTCACATTCCTTATTCATCAAAGACCCATGAACTAGTTGACATGTCATTGATAAAAAAAATGAAAAAAAGTGCATACATAATTAACACTTCAAGAGGCAAAATAATAAAAGAAAAGGACTTGATATTAGCGCTAAAAAGAAATATCATTGCAGGTGCAGCACTAGATGTATTTTATTCTGAGCCAATTAGTAAAAAAAATCCTTTGACAAAAATACAAAATGTTGTTTTAACACCACATATTGGTAGCTCCTCTGTAGTTACAAGAGCAAAGATGGCTGAGATTACAGTAGAAAATTTAAAACGTGGTTTAGCTGGAAAAAAATTAATCTACTCAGTTTGATTAGCAAACAAATTTTATAGTTTCTTGTGAACCATATTTTTGAAATAAATTATCATATAGGATTTTTCTGTTAGTATTTAGATTCATTTTTTTATCATACATTTTTGCAAATACTGTAGAAAATTGTCTTTCTCCATTTTTATCAAAGAACCTTATGCTATAGCTTATTCTATCTGTTTTTTGTTCCTTGACAAATCTAGCTTCACTAATTATGCTAGAATCAATGTGCATGTGACATGGTCCATCATTATCACCCAATGTAATCCATTTATCCTTCTGAGAAATTGTAATAGAGTTACTGCGCATTTCGATAATTGCTCCTTCAGATCTTACAATTACCAAAACATCATCAATCTTGATTATATCTGAAAGAAGATCCTTGAACATGCTTAATTTTCTATACTATTGTAAATAAACTGATGTTAGTTTTTAGTTTTCTTTGATTTTTTCTTTTTTGTTTTTGTAGTTGCTTTTTTGAGTTCTTTTTCTAATCTTTTGGCATATAGTTCCAAAGAAGCTCCCCAAAGCAATACAGAGCTAAATGCATTACGACTAACAAGTAGATTGTATGAAATTTTATCTGCATCAGAAGGTACATCTTTTCCTAAAAGGTCTGTAGATTTTTCAGTTTCTTTTCTAAATGCTTTGATTGCTTCTTTAAATTCATCTAATGAAATTTTTTCAGTAGTTTTTTTCCATTTTTCAAACATTTGAGAATTTTCATCAATTCTCTTTGAAAGCTCCTCCTCTGGTCTCATGCCCAAAAATCCTGAAACTATTTGATATTTACAGGTTTCTTGACAAACATTGTATCTGGCATATTAGCCACAAATATTCAATTATAATTGAATTAAATCATCTGCGTCTGAGCGTATACAGTCTGTTCCTACTGCCTTGAGTTCGGAGAATTTTATTTTTCCTTTTGGAATTTTTCCTTCATTTTGTAGATTTACTAATTTCCCAGCCACTGAATCTTTATGTTTTTTGCAAGTAACTCCAACCATGTATTCGTCGGTGGATTCAGCGACAGATATGACAAACTCGGGTGGATTTACACAATCTTTTCCCTTTTCTTTAACGGAACATCGATTTGGGATCATCATACAAAATCTTTTTGAATACGATATTAAGCTTCGCTGAATAATATTCAACATTGAAAATAAGAATTGGTTTTATTATCTTTGAGTGTAAACAATATTTGGATTAAAATGAATAAAAAGACAATTTCTCAAATGTCACTTAGTGAACTTTTTGGGGATTCATTGACTTCATCTCTGTGTGTTAATATTCAAAAAGGTACTAAAACATGGGTTGCTACTG
>DATBIP010000058.1:0-1771 GCA_036556885.1 Nitrosopumilaceae archaeon | reverse complement strand
ATACCAAAAACGTTTGGAGATCTTATGGTGTCTACTTTTTCTGCTAAAGTCAACGATGTTGAGGTTCCACAAAGAGTAATTACCATTGATGAGTTCTCAGAAGTCCAAAGAATTATTCACATAGTTCTTAATCAAAATGATTTACTTGATTTGTATCAAAAACAAAAAAATGATTCTAACAGAATGAAATTTTTGTTAAAACCATTACATGAAAACTTGCCATTAAGTACCGTTACAGGAAATGGTCAGTTTAGAATCATTGTAGATTGGGAACCAAGAGATGTTAGATCAGGTTCAGAGGTTAGATTTTATTTTGATATTATGGATGTCTTTTTGAAAGACAGGCCTATTTCAGTTAGCTATGAGCTTTCAATTGTTCATGATGGCAAAGTACTTTTTTCTCAAAATGGAATTAGTACAGGTTCTAAGAATGAACATAATAAAGCAGAATTTATCGTTCCAGGAAATGTCGAAGGCGTAATTACATTACAATTTAATAATTTAGATGACAATAGCCTTGCTACAGTAGGTTTACCGATTGTAGTAGATAGAGTAGAAACCTCATCTGAGATTATTATTCCTGACTGGGTTAGAAATAATGCTGGGTGGTGGTCCGCAGGCAAGATTGAAGATAATGACTTTGCATCAGGAATAGAATTCATGATAAAAGAAGGCATCATTATGGTTCCTTCAACTAGTGGACAATCTTCAGGAAATTCAGTAATTCCTGACTGGGTTAGAAATAATGCAGGTTGGTGGTCGGAAAGATTAATTTCAGATAAAGAGTTTGCAAATGGTTTACAGTATCTTATTGTAAACGGAATAATCTCTGTCAAAAATTCCTAAGCTGTTATCTTTTTTGTTTTGAAAATTGCTATTAATGCAATTATTATTCCTGCAATCCCAAATACTATTCCAATATATCCTATATTGATTACTTGATTAGATTCATTTAATCGATTCACCGATTCTTTCAAGTCATTAATATCTCCAACAATTGTAGTGTGTGCTGCAATCATTTGTTTTAGTGTAACATCTGATTGTTCTGGAAATTCAATATATTCTCGTTCATCTACCTTAGGAGGATGCATCGAGATACTTACTGTTGTATCTTTGATCTTACCTAACAGATTTGCTTGATAATATCCTGAAACTGTTGGATTTACAAATGCATAATATTTACCAGGAATGTTATGATCAGAATCAAGTGGTAAGATGATTTTTTTTCCTTGAAAAACTAATTCAATTTTTAAGGTTTTTTCTAGCCCAGTAATCCCATCTTTGAATTTTTGTTCTTCTAATGGCACATTAGGCACAAGATGACTAACATACAATTCTATCCCATTTGTTTCTCCAGAGACTACTGGTTCATTCATCCATCCAATCTCTAATCTATATTCTCCTACAGAATCTACTGTATGAGCATATGCTTCCATACTAAATCCTGGTAAGAGTAAACCAATGCAGAGTAATATTTTGTATTTCATTATGACAAGGATTTTTGTGTTAAGCATTAAAATGTTATAGTTTTTATCAATGAAGGAAATATCTCAAAATTTAAGAGTGACCATTTTCTCGATGAGATGTTGAAAAAATTTACTGTAATTGGAGGCAACGCTTCTCAAGATCTGGCAAAAAAAATTGCAAAAAAACTCAATGCTTCATACCTAAACTGTAATCTGCGAGTTTTTCCTGATGGGGAAGGTAAAATCACAATACAAGGAAAACCAAAAAAAGGAAGTATTGTAGTTGTCCAATCAACACATCCTCC
>DATBIP010000057.1:0-6312 GCA_036556885.1 Nitrosopumilaceae archaeon | reverse complement strand
TTACTTTTTTCTGAAGGGTATTTTTCAGATGCAATTTTTGCGTATTTTGCAATTTGATTATCAGGAATGATTTCAAAGGTTTTGGTATCTGTTTTAATTTGTGACATTTTGATATGGAGTGAGCCTTCTTTTTCCTCACTTGCAATGTATATTGATGCAGTAGCTAAAGCAGCAGCATCTTCAAGTGAAATATTAGGTTTGTAATTTTTTTCAAGAAAGTCTGTTACTTGATCAGATCCTGAACCAATTGCAACTGCATCATAAGAAATGTAAGTTCCACTTGGATCAGTCAGGTATAATTGGCTGCCTCCAGAGTCAACTCCGCCTAGAATCAATGCAACCCCAAAAGGTCGTACTCCAGCATATTGAGTAAATTGCTGGCACTGATCAGCTAGATGCTTTGCAATGGATTCTACATCTACTGCTTGATCATAAATCAATTTGTTACTTTGAGAGAAAAATCTTGCATTATCAACCTGACTTCTAGCGTCTGGGATGTATCCAGCCGCTGCTACTCCTACATGATCATCAATTTGAAAAATTTTTTGAGCAGTTTCTGAAATCTGTAATTTCCTTGGTTTTTCTTCTACAGCAATAATAATTCCATCTTTACTTTTGATACCAACTGCAATGGTTCCTCGTCGAACAGTTTCAATCGCATATTCAACTTGATATAATCTACCATCTGGTGAGAAAACAGTAATTGCTCTATCATATCCTTGTTGTGCAGGTAGCAAGTCAGCTTTCAATGCTTTGAAAGTTTAATTTAAGTCTAGTCATGTTCATATTATGCATTTTGAAATTCCGTTTTCCGGGCATGAAAATATTAGATCAACGCATGAAAATACAATTGAAATCACCAAGGATTCAAGGCTTACACCTAGTGGAGATTGTATCATTGGAGTCAGCGCAAAATGCGGATGTAATGAAATTCCAGAGAGTATCAAAAAAAAATTAAAAGATCCTAATACTGTTATTATTTTTTCTATTAACGTAAAAGATTATAGTTTTAATATTAAAGGAAAAGGTCACAAGGATCTTATTTGTTCAGATCCACATGATATTGTTTTACGAAAAAGTAGTTTTGTGTGTCCTAGAACTTTGGCAGTAAATTGTGATAAAGCCTCAGATTCCATTCCTAGAAAAATAATTCAACTTTTACAAAATCCAAAAACAAAAGGGACTTTTTCAATTGAGATCAAATAGTTCTTGAATTTTCAGATGATGAATTTTCTAAAACATTAGTTAATGCACGATTTACAATTTCCATTAAAAGATATTGATTATAACTTTCATTTTCTGCAATTTTAAGATTTTTTGATTTTGAGCTAGTTTTTTGGGAGATATTTTTAACGAGGTTTTCGATTTTGCTTGATGTGGTTTTGATTAAAGAAGCGTATTTTGATTCAAAATCATCAGGAGTATCAAATGCTAAAAGCTTAGTTGATGTGCCATAATATTTTGTTATAGCTCCTCTAGATTCTTGAATTTTTACTATCTCTATTAGACCTGAAATTTTTAAAATTTCTAAATGGTGACGAATAGTAGTGAGAGCTTTGGTATATCCGGTTTTTTTTAATTCTTCTAAAATTTGTTCTGCTGTTAATTGTTTCTTGTATAGAATTTTTAGTATTTTTGATCTTACAGGTTCCTCAATTGCTTTGGCTTGCTGGCTAGAAGAGGCTAGAATTCTATTTACCTTAATTGGTTTCTCTAATAATATGGACATGCATACTCGAATAGCAAGATAAGCTAAAAGATCATCGTATCATATTTTTTTGTCTATTCGCATCAATTTATTTTTATTACTAGTTTGATTATACCGCTATAACTCCGATAGGGTTGGATATGATATGATTAGTTGCATACTTATTTCTATAACTGCAATACAATAAACTTTGTAATATACCAAAATTATTCGTTTATTACCCCATCATGAAAACAAATGACAAAAACAGTAGGTCCCGGTGTGTCAATAGAGGATTTAACGGTTAGAAGGAGTATAGCGAAAATAGAATTATGTTGTTTTCTTAGTAAATCGCTCATATGCAGTAACATAACGTTCTGTCATTTTTTGAATTAATCTAGGTGGGATGGTTGGGGCTACCGGTTCTTGGCCCATTGCTCGAGCCTCATCAAACTTTTTTTGATAGCCATTCGCAATTAGCCAATCTCTTAGTAACTGCTTATCATAAGATTCCTGAATCTTTCCTACAGAGTATGATTCTTTAGGCCATAAACGGTATTCATCAGGTCCAATAGAATCGCCTAAGATTATCTTATCATTTAATTTTCCAAATTCTAATTTTAGGTCTGCCAGTATAAAACCTGCAGAATCAGCAATTGAAACCATTTTTTTATAGATTTGAATTGAGGTTTTTGAGAGGAAATCAAACTCGTTATTTGTAACAAGACCCAATTTCACTGCAGTGTTTTTATCAATTGGGATATCATGGGTAGATTTTGTGGTAGGATCAAAAATTGGTTCAGGTAATTTTGCTGCAAGTTCGGTATTACAGTTTTTTGGTAATTCTATTTCCCCATTTTTCCATCTACTTACAAGGCTACCGTAAAAATATCCCCTTACAACACATTCGATCGGAAGCATGTTCATTTTTTTTACAATGATTCCAGTTTTTGATTCAGTTCTAACAAAGTGATTTGGAACATCTAAGACATTAAACCAGAACTCTGCAAATTTACATAAAACCTCACCTTTTTTGGGGATTTCTTCTTTGAATTTTACATCAAAAGCTGATACTCTATCACTAAATAGGAAAAGAAGATTTCCATCCTCTAAATCATATATGTCCTTTACTTTTCCTGATGCAATAAATTTCATCAAGAAAATCTAATTCTCGATATATATTAAATTCATAGGTTAACTACGAACCCATCATACCAGGCATTTTTGTTGGAATTCGGTAGGCTTTATTGACAAAAATTCCTTCATCAGCTGTCACCATAACAAACTCCATCTCGTTATCTGATGGAGGAGAAACAATAATTTTTTGACCGGGTTTTAAGGTACCAAGTTCCTGTATATCACCACCTCCAAAATTTGCTTTGACATTGGTTAAAGGCTGACTGCCAGTGTTTTGAATTGTCACTCTAGCCATTACAAAAAGATCTTGTTCATCCTTGAATGGATCTACAAAAATAGCATAATCCTCAGAAGCAATTGAACCTTTAGAAATGAATAATCCCACTACAATGCTCAATACAGCAATTACACCTACTCCTACCATTAACAAAATTTTATACGATTCCATAGACATGATTAGATATCAATACTTTTAAAATTGGCCCTTAGTACTAAGAAATAATTAATTTTTCATGTTTAATTGGAGTAGAATTTTCCCAAGAATAATCAAAGAGTGTTTTGATTGAATCAATTAGTGATTTGGAATCTGTCCAAAAAGCAAAGATATTTCGTGGCGGGTAATTGGCATTTCTCAAGAAAATTAGTAGTTCATCATCATCCTTAATCAGAAAGCATTGGTTTGATCTCATATTTTTTGGCCCATTTCTTACTTGTGATTTATTCATATTTTGTAAAAATTGAGGGGCCATAGCCTCCGAAGAAATGATTAATTTCAGATCAAGTGGAAGTGATTCAAATATCTCAATTAAATTCGAATAGTAAAAACGTGAGAGGTCCTTTGCCCCACATAATAATTTACATCCACTTTTTGCATTTAATATCATATTTTTCATTTTGCTATGAATTCTAGGAGACCCTTGTAGCATTTGGAATTTTTCTCCCTCAGGCTCATTTGATTTTGTAAAAAAACTAGGAATCTCGTGCCATAACTTTGCAATTTCCTCTTCTTTAGAAGCTAAAATGCTCACCTTTGTTTGCTCTGCCTTTATCATTGTCTTAATTGCTTTTTCCATAGGGATAGCAGAAAACCTAGCTGGATGAGAAAATTCGGTAGCAACTATACCTAGACTTGTTAACACATTTAGGATTTGATAAGTTTCAGTTCGAGCTATTTTTAGATCTTTACATACTTCTGGAGAGGTCTTTGATCCATATTTTCCTAAATAAATGAAGACCTTTGCTTGAGTTTTTGTTAAACCAAACCTAACAAGCTCATTGGTGATTCTTTCGATGCCTAGTTTGTATTCAGATAATTTAGAATCAGGGCTAGAATTGAGAATATTGATTGATTCTTCTGTGCTATTCATAGGGTTGAATAGATCGCGAATCTTATATCAGATCTGGATCTTTTTGTAAAATATTAGATCCATTGTGGAAATTTGAGAAATTATTTGAAAAAAATCTAATAATATTATAAAAATATTAAAATAATATATGTTTTTATGAATTATAATTTTGTATGTAAATAATATGATTTTTTGAATAAGGTCTCAGTCAGAACCGCCTTGTTCAGGAATGACAGATAATGTTGTAGTAGAAATTACATGTTTGAGATGTCTTATTTTTTTGGTGATTATTTTTTGAAGTTCTTTTCCAGAAGAGGCTTCGATTTTTACAAAAATATCATACAGCCCAAATGTTCCTTTCACCTCTTTTACTCCATCAATTTTTAAGATCTCATTTAGGACATCCATTTCGTGCGCAACCTCGCTTTTAACTAAAACATATGCGATTTCCATATTCATTCTCCTTTCATTTCAATTCGTGTTTTAAAGGATGGTTTTATTCCTAGTGATTCATAGTTTCCAGTAGTACAGGTAAAACATAAGGAATCTTTTGGAATGCCTACTGCTTTTGCAAGATTTTCAGAGTCATTATATCCAAGAAAATCAGCCCCAATATCTGAACGTACTTTTTCGACAATCTCTTCCAGTGTAGCCTCCTTTCCATTTACAAAGGTTGCAAGCTCTTCTTGTGAAGGAAAATCAATTCCTGCATAGCATGGGAATCGGATTGGGGGATATGTAATTACCATACTAATTTTTTTTGCTCCTGCCCTTCTTAACGCCTTAATGATTGCCTTGGAGCTTGTACCTCTAACTAGACTATCATCAATTACTACAACGTGTTTTCCATCTATGATTTCACGTATAGGAAATATCCATCGATTGATTTCTATTCTGTCACTTTGGTGTGGCTCAATAAAACTTCTAAGTGGCCCTTTCTTACTATAACGATCTTTTAACAAACCCTCATCAAAGGGAATGCCAAGCTCTTGAGCATAACCCAAGGCTGCGGGTCTTGCGGAATCTGGAACTGGAATAACTAGATCTGCATCTTTTATTGGAAATTTTCGTGCCAAGTATTGACCAATTTTTTTTCTAGCCACATAGATGTTAGTTCCTTCCATCATACTTGTTGGATGAGCAAAATATGTAAATTCAAAAGAACAGTGAGATTTCTGATTATCGTCTGAAAACATTTCTGTCTCCATTCCTTTTTTACTAAATTTTATTAATTCTCCAGGTTTTACATCTCTAACTAATTTAGCGCCAACAGCTGATAATGCGGAAGATTCTGAGGCTACCAGGTATGTGTTATTATCTTCTTTATGCCCTAAAACCATAGGCCTAAAGCCTTTGGGGTCTCTAGCTGCGTAAACTGAATTATCGTCTGTTAAGAAAGTAAAACAATAAGAACCAACCATTTCGTTTTTGAGTAATGAAAGTGCGCTAGATAGTTTTCCTTTTTCTGAAATTAGCGAAACTAGTCTTTGAGCAGCTACAAGGGTGTCGCTAGCATTTTGTGGAGTGAAGGTGCACCCACCAACGAGATTTGAAAGCTCTTCAACATTTGAAATTGTTCCATTATGTGCCACACAAAGGTCTTTTACTTTGAGTGGTTGTGCATTTTCAAGATTACTTTTCCCTATAGTTGAATATCTTACATGCCCAATAGCGCATGGTGAGGAATATTCCTCTGCGATACTTTTAAAATCAGAAGCGGCTCCTGATACAAGGCCTATTTTTTTCAATGGAGTCTTTTTAGGAATGGCTAAACCCCAAGCCTCCTGTCCTCTATGTTGTAGTGCACGAAGAGAATCAATTAACATAGGGATTACATTTGTGCCATCTAAGCTGAAAATTCCAACAACACCACAGTTTTCTTTAACCATGCAATACCAGTTCCTCTAATGAGTTCATCCACTTTAATCGTGTCTTATCAACGCTTAGATTTACAATTTTCTTTGAATTTTTTTCAAATATGATTTCAGCGCCACCAAAATTTCCTATTACATTATATTCTACATTTTTTTGAGATAAAATTTTCTTAATTTTTTCCAAGTTGTTTTTCTTTACCACAATCAGATATCTTGAATGACTTTCTGAGAATAGCAATCTGTCGATTTGTAGGTTTTCAGAGGGTAT
>DATBIP010000056.1:0-2665 GCA_036556885.1 Nitrosopumilaceae archaeon | reverse complement strand
CAATTATCTTCCTGCAAGAATAACAAGCTTCGTAATAGTCATTGGTGCATTGTTTTTACATAATGATTGGAAAAAATCTTATCAAATAATGAAAAGAGATGGAAAAAACACTGAAAGCCCAAATGCAGGTTATCCAATGGCAGCTTTAGCTGGTGCATTAGGTACAAGATTTGAAAAAATTGGTCATTATTCTGTGGGAGAAGGAAATCTAGTTTTAACAAAAACTCATCTCAATTCTGCAATCTCGTTGATGAAGTTAACCTCATTTTTGTTTTGTATCATTTTTACTATTCCAGTAATTATTGCATTGTCATATCTTGGTTGGCAAATTTATGTTTAGAGAAATCAGTTCAGTATTTTCATTTTTAACTATTATTCCTATAAGCACCTCTAATCTTGAAACTATTGCAAAATACATGTACATTTTTCCAATTGTAGGAATTACAATTGGATTAATTGTTGGTTCTTTTGCATTTGGACTCACATTCTTTTTGGATCCTCTTATAGTGTCTCTCTTGGTTGTAGGTTTACTTGCCATAATAACTGGAATACATCACATTGATGGGCTTGCAGACTTTGCCGATGGGTTGATGACAAAAGGAAATAAAGAAAAAAAATTACTTGCTATGAAAGATGTTTCGACTGGTTCTGCTGGCATTTTATCAATTATTCTTTATGTCGTAGGAATGATCTTAGCTCTTTCCTTGATGAGTGGATATGCGCTATTCCAAGCAATACTTCTCAGTGAAATACTAGCAAAATTTTCAATGGTTTTACAAGCAAGTCTTGGTAGATCAGCTGCAGTTGGTTCAAACACTCCATTTGTGCAAATAATGAAAGATAAAAGGAGATTAGCAATAGCCTGTGCAATTACTATAATTCCTTTAGTAATAATTGGTGGAATAACTGGGATAATCGTATTTGGGGCATCAATTGCATTGACTTTATTTCTTATAGGCCTCTCTAATCGAAGCTTTGGAGGAATTACAGGTGATGTGTTGGGAGCCACTAACGAGATTATACGTTCATCCTCTCTTGTGATTTTTGCATCTATATGATAGCAGTTGTAATGGCAGGTGGCAAAGGTAGTAGGATGAAAATACAAGATGAAAAACTTTTGTTAAAATATGTTCATCCAACAATTTTACATGTTGTGTTTGCCCTTCAAAACTCTAAATGCTTTACAAAAATAATTGCTGCGACTAGCCCTAACACTCCTAAAACTAGAGAAATGTTACAAAATGCTGGAATTGAAACATATGAAACTTCTGGTAAAGGATATGTAGAAGATCTAAATCTCGTTTTATGCTCAGTTAATGATGACATATTTGTTGTATCAGGAGATTTACCTTTACTTGATGATGAAATAGTCAAAAAAATTGTTAGCACTCATAATCCCAATAATATATGGACAAGCTATCTTGTCACAAAAGATCTTCTCAATTCTCTTGGATTAAAATCTAATTTCTCTATTAACTTTCAAAACCAGGAATGTTACTATACTGGAATTTCAATAGTTAATGCAAAGGAAATTAACACTCTTGACTATGTTGAAGAAATTTATCATATTATTGATGACAAAAGAATTGCATTTAATCTAAACACTGTTGAAGATTATAGATTACTCGGCGCTTCCTGAAATCTCGCCATGGAGAATTGCTACAGAACCTGTAGGCTCAGCAATAACGTTGCCACATGATTTACATGTAACATCTGATGAGGCATGAGAAAAAACAATATTTTCCTCGTCACATTCTTTACACTTTACCTTTTGAAATTTACTATTAGGTTGAGGAACAAGTATATGCTCTTTTTTCATTTTGCAACCAACTCGACTTTTCTAACTCGTATTCCATATTTATTAAATTTCTTTTTACATTCAGTACACATTAGAATAGGTGTAAACTTTTTTGTTGTTTTTGCAGGCTTTGCAAGCTTTGGGAACTTTTGTCCTCCATATCCTTTCTTATCTTCAGCGTGTCTTCGTTCACCAATTGCTGAGCCTCTTCTTTTTCCTGCCTTGTATTGAGAAATTTTTTGTGTTGTATGCTTGTTACATTTAGGACAATATCTTGTAATTTCCTTAGGCAAGTTCATATTGAAAAACCAATCCTGACGGTAATTTAAACATCGCTTTGAATCTATAATAGGTTCTTGAAACAATAATTTGTGTGAAAAAGCTTTCTTCTGCAATTCAAATTTTAAATGCAGTAGCGATGGGAGACAAAAAAGCAGATTCAATTCTAAAAAATTGTTCTCTTGTAAATGTTTACTCACACGAAATATTACCAAAAACGCAAATTGCCATAGTAAACGAAAGAATTGCGTATGTAGGCTCAAATGCTTCACATACCTTAGGTCCAAAAACTATTGTCTTTGACATGGAAGGAAAATATGTCACACCAGGATTTGCAGATCCTCATGTTCACATTGATCAATTTGTTTTACCTTCAGAGCTTGCAAAAAAATCTCTTTTATGTGGTGTTACATCGCTTTTTTCTGATCCGATTGATATTGTTAGTGTTTGCGGATATAGAGGATTTAGGGAATTTGTAAAACTTACCCAAAATCTTCCAATAAGATTTTTTCATGTTGTACCAGGTGGCTTACCTGTTGATAGAAAATTTAGTCATGGGAAAACTCTTAGCCAAACTCAAGCAAAAGC
>DATBIP010000055.1:0-11084 GCA_036556885.1 Nitrosopumilaceae archaeon | reverse complement strand
TACATTTACAGTACTAAAAGTTCTTGGATTTTTTGCCATAATGCTTTTTGTTTCAATTATTGTTATTCCAAGACTTGTTACACCAAGATTATGGAAAGCAAAAGGAAGTATTGAGGGAATTGTAACTGCGTCATTCTTTGGTGCAGCTGCACTTGCGGGGTACATTGGATTGTCTCCGATTGTAGGTGCTTTTGCAGTAGGAATGGCGCTTTCGACAACCAAAGTGTTTGAAAAGGTTGAAGAATATATTGGCAAAGTTGGGTTAATTTTTGCACCGCTATTTTTTGCAATAATTGGAGCTCAAGTAGACTTTAGAGGAATTAATGCTGAGATTTTGATGTTAAGTGCAATAATTATAGTAGTTGCAGTTTTTACAAAACTATTTGGATGTGGGCTACCAGCTTGGTTATTTCTCAAGAATAGGACACAGGGTATGAGAGTAGGAATAGGAATGATCTCAAGAGGGGAAGTTGGACTAATTGTAGCAGGAGTTGGATTGTCTGCTGGAGTTTTAACGTCAAGTGTGTATTCTACGATTGTATTAATGGTAGCCGCCACTACAATAATTACACCTATTTGGCTGAAAATGAATTACAGAAAGGAAATAAAACACAAAATTGATGATAACACACCTGATCTTGATGAAAATGCAAAAAAATAGTTATTCTAGAGATGAATCATTTCTTTATTAAAATTGATTTTTTAATTGTAATTCAAATAACCGCTAAAAATCTTAAATTATACCTAATTGAGAATTGTGTATATTGAATGTCAGATAAAGATAAGATCTTAATTTCAGATTTGATGGAAAGTTTTGTAAGTGAAGTACCAGCAAATCCTTTTGTAACTTTCTGTGCTTTTTGTACAAAAGGAGTCATTAAGGAAGATATGGTATATGAAAAAGGCCTAGTTTTTCATAAAGAATGTTTTAATCAACATGGAAATGATTTCCCAGTGGTTAATCATGACCTTCTTAGTCAAAATACAAATGCAAAAATTCAACTAATAGAATTAAAAAATTTAAAAGCCAGGATGATGGGTTCCACAAATTCTGAAAATCCTATTTCTAATCCAAAAACTAATTTAAAATCTAATACAAAAAAAAGTCGACCAAAACGAGCTTTAGCAAAGAGAAGAACTAAAAAGAAAAAATCAAAGAGCCGAAGAACAAAAAAATCATTAAAGAAAAAAATGAAAATAAGGAGACTCTCAAGACGAAGTTCATTAATGAGAAGAAAAAAACGAGTGAGAAGCAGACTAAGTAAGAGAAGGTTAACTAAAAGAAGAACCGTGAGAAAATAACATAAAAAAATTTTATGGGTTAAATTTGAAAGAATTTATGACCGATTTTTATCACAAATGTGATGCAAAAATCTGATTCGGTTTTTTCTAAAGCATGTTATGAAATATCTCAAAATCTGCTTACTTCTCCACAGGCTAATAGAAAGGAAGTAAAGAAAGAAATTAAAAAAATTTGTATAAAATACTCTCTTGGAAGAATACCAAGAAATTATGAAATATTATCCATGGTACATGGTTCTGATTATACTAAATTACAAAAAGTTCTGATAAGAAAACCAGTAAAGACGGCATCAGGAGTTGCAGTCATTGCACTCATGCCAAAACCATATGGATGCCCACATGGACGATGCACATATTGCCCAGGTGGAGTAGAAGTAAACACTCCCAATAGCTATACAGGGCATGAGCCATCTACTATTAATGCAATAGAGAATCAGTATGATGCAAAAAAACAAATTATAACAAAGCTAGAAAAATTATTTGCCTATGGACATGATTTGTCAAAGCTAGAACTTGTAATTGTTGGAGGAACGTTTCTTTTTATGCCAAAAGATTATCAGGAAAATTTTATCAAATCTTGTTATGATGCGTTAAACGGTTTTGATTCTTCTACATTAAAAGAAGCAAAAGCAAACAATGAGCATTCAGATATACGAAATGTAGGATTCACTATTGAAACCAAGCCTGACTATTGTAAACATGAACATGTGGATTTAATGTTACATTATGGAATTACTCGAGTGGAGATTGGAGTTCAGAGCTTACATGAACGTGTTTACAACATTGTCAACAGAGGTCATAATTTTAGTGATGTTGTAGAATCCTTTCAGATAGCAAAGGATGCAGGGTATAAAATTGTGGCACATATGATGCCTGGCTTACCAACGATTACTCCAGAAGAGGATATCGCTGATTTTAAAATGCTATTTGAAGATCCCCGCTTTAAGCCTGACATGCTCAAGATTTATCCATCTCTAGTTTTGGAAGGAACTCCTCTATACCAAGATTACAAAAATGGAATTTACAAACCATATTCCGACCAAGAAATGATCAGAGTGTTATCTGAAATCAAAAAAAATGTTCCATCATGGGTCAGAATTATGCGAGTGCAACGAGAGATTTCTTCTAGCGAGATTGTTGCCGGCCCTAAACTAGGCAATCTGCGTCAAATAGTTCAAAAGAATCTCAAAGAACAAAACCTTTCCTGTAGATGCATTAGATGTAGAGAGGCTGGATTAACAATGAAAACCGATGACTTTGCTCAATTGAGTTTGAGTCGAGAAAATTATGTATCATCAGATGGAAATGAAGTGTTTTTGTCATATACTGATTCATCCGATGCAATTTATGGATTTTTGAGATTAAGGCATCCAAGCAATAAGGCACATAGAAATGAGATTTCACACAATACTTGCATTGTAAGAGAATTGCATGTTTATGGTAAATCGTTAAAAATTGGAGAAAAATCCAAAAATGACATACAACATTCTGGTTTAGGTAAAAAATTGATGAGCGAAGCTGAAAAAATTGCTAAAGAAGATTTTGATTCTAATAAATTACTGGTATTGAGTGCTGTAGGCACACGAGAGTATTATCAAAAATTAGGATACTCACTTTTAGGACCCTACATGGCAAAGGAATTGAACTAGTGATGATAAATGTCTGAACAAACTGTTATTGGGAAAGGTACATGGATTGACAAGCTTGCTTATGATTTGCTTGAAAGAGAAAAAACACTAGGACGAAGTACAGAGCTTTTAAGAGTTGAAAGTGGTCTTGGAGCATCAGGAGTTCCACATATTGGAAGTTTGGGGGATGCAGTTCGGGCATATGGAGTAAAACTTGCACTTGAGAATTTTGGCTACAAGTCTGAGCTTATCGCATACTCTGATGATTTAGATGGACTACGAAAGATTCCAGAAGGGTTTCCTGATTCACTAAAAGAGCATTTGGGAAAAAGCGTATCGGCGATTCCTGATCCATTTGATTGTCATGACTCGTACGGAATGCATATGAGTAGTCTGTTACTTGATGGCTTAGATAAGCTTGGAATAAAATATGACTTTAGACGCGCAAAAGACACCTATGAGAAAGGACTACTCAAGGATCAGATTCACATTATTCTTGAGAATAGTAGAAAAATTGGCGAAAAAATATCTGAATTAACGGGGCAGGAAAAATACCAACAGAACCTTCCTTATTTTCCAGTTTGTGTAAATTGCGATAAACTGTACACAACAGAAGCTTATGAGTATCTACCTGACGAAAAAAAAATAAAATATCGATGCAAAGATTCTACAATTGGAACTCAGACTATTAGTGGTTGTGGGCATGAAGGTGAGTCTGTAATTGCAAAGGATCTTGGTAAGCTTACATGGAAGGTAGAGTTTGCTGCCAGATGGCAGGCATTTGATATTAGATTTGAGGCATATGGCAAAGATATTATGGATTCAGTCAAGGTCAATGATTGGGTTTCTGATGAAATTCTAAAGTATCCCCCACCTTATCACGTAAAATATGAAATGTTTTTGGATAAGGGCGGAAAAAAAATTTCGAAATCTTTAGGAAATGTAGTAACGTCGCAGACATGGCTAAAGTATGGAACTCCAAAAAGCATTCTTCTCTTACTTTTCAAAAGAATTACTGGTGCACGTGAGCTAGGATTTGAGGACATACCTTCGCTTATGGATGAATATAATGAGATTGAGAATATTTTCTTTGATAAAATCAAGGTAGATAACCAAGCAAAGGCTGCAAAACTTAAGGGGCTATATGAATATGTTAATCTGTCAAATCCTCCTAAAGTACCTAGCCCATATGTAAGCTATAGGTTACTAGTAGAATTAGCCAAAATCTTCAAGGAAAAAAGAACAGAACTTGTCATGAAAAAGCTCATTGATTATGGGGTAATCAAAAATCCTGACCCACAGATTGAGAATTTAATTACTCTGGCAGGAAGTTTTTCAGATGATTTTGATGAACAAGAAAAAGTTGATGTTCAGATTGATGATTCTACTAAAAATGCACTAAAAGAACTTGTAGATTTGCTATCAGCAGAATCTGAACCAGACGACCTACAAAATTCCATTTATCAGATTGCAAAAAAGAATAATGTTCAACCAAAGGATTTTTTCCAAATTCTTTATCGAATAATCCTTTCTACTACCAGAGGACCAAAAATTGGACCATTTATTTTAGATATCGGAAGAAAAAAAGTATCACAGATATTATCCAGTTATCTATAATGGGGGAATTATTTTTGGTGCACGATGAACATAATAGGCCTAAAAAAAGTGGAGGCTTTTTTCTTATAATTTTTGGAGCATTGTTGTTAATTATTGCTCCAACAATTTATCCTCAGACCGCTAGTCTTGGCATATTAGCATTTATTGTTGGATTAATTGTTGGGGGATTAGGATTTTACCTTCGATTTATAAAAAAACAAAGACCGAATTGAACGAAATGTTCATCTTACCGAATTCAAAAAGTTGAGATGATTAGTTTGGGGCTCTTTAATCGTTTTAAAAAAGAGGAAATGATCTCAGAGCTGCCTCCAATTAAAAAACCAGAGGATATTGAAAAGGAACGAATTGAAAATGAATTAGATCATCTAAAAAAAGAGCTTAGGGAAAAATCAGAATCCTATGAGTCCATATCAAAAAAACTGTCGTCGGTAAAAGAAGAATATGACACGGTAATATCAAAATTAATGTCAGCTAAACGAGAAGTTAAAGATAAACAAAATGAGTTTAATTCGATGAAATCTGAATATGACGAGATTTCACTAAAGATTTCTTCAGCTAAAACTGAGCTGGAAGAGACAAAAAAAGAAAATGAGGTTATTAAAGATGAATTTGAGAAATTTCAAAAAGCAAAATTAGAACTTGATTCAGTTAAATCAGATATAGAAAAATCCAAAACCGAATACAATGAAATTCAATCAAAAATTGATCAAAGTAAAGAAATGGTTGCCAATATCATTAAACTTGAAAAAGAACACAAAGAAATTCAAGGAAAAATTGAATCTGCAAAAAAGGAGTTAAACTTTACCGAATCTCAAATATATGCTGAAGGCAATAGAGATTCACCAAAAAGCATAATCGAGGCTGCAAGCTCCATGATGGCTTCCCTGAATGCACAGCTTCGTAATACGCAAAAAGAGTTAGATGCAGTGAAAAAAACCTTAGAAGAAGAACGTAAGGCCAATAAATTATCAGAATAATATTAGAAGATTTTCATGAACTTGATGAGGGATTTATTGTAATTTTTTGATAAGTTCCGATTTGATGTATAAAAATTCCTGTTCTGAGATGATTCCTTTTTCTTTTAGAGAAGCTAGTTTGATAATTTGATCTACTACGGATGATTGATTTGAGGATAAGTTATTCGTATTAGATTCCGATCTAGGTGTCTGAATATCTTCATTTGTTTTTCCGTCACTTGAAACAGATTCAATTGAAATAGAATCTTGCATATCTTTTACCTCTTCTAGGAATACCTTCCCAGAGCATCCAACAAGCTGTGTATGTTGAATTAGTTCTTCTCCAGCGTATTCAATTGGAACCCCCTTTGTCGTATTAAATCCACACATTTCGCAAACGACTCTGAATTTTCCTTTAGAAATATTTGGTTGAGCATGAAGGCTTTTTTTGATAAATTCTGAATATCTGGTTTTAATACATTGGTGGTTTTCCGTTGATTTGTGTTCATCACAAAATTTGAACCCGCAATAGGTACACATTGATGGTGAGCTCAAGCCTTCTCCACAAAATAGGCAAACATTTGCAAGTGTTTTTTGAGATAGTGTCATTAATCTACTCGTAAAACCTCTTTTTTATTAAAAAGTAATAGCTTTTCATTTAGGATAAACAACTATTATACAAAAATTCTATCGCATTAGGTCTGCAACATATCCATAAAGAAGAAAGGAGCCGATCCCTATTCCTAAGATTCCAATCCAAATAGCTACGTTTTTTTTAGTTATCATATTTCCAAAAAAATTAATGTGGTAATTGAATGTACTCAATTGGAATTAAACTTTTTAAATAATTTTAAAGGTATGCTTAACATCAAGATACAAGTTCTTTGTTTATGGATTGGCTAAAAAAAATTATTAGTGTTTTTGCGTTTATTGCAAGCGGTATCATTGCAATAGCAGTTGGATTCTTTATGCTACGTGGAACTATGCGAATGTGGGATAAAAATAAATCAAAAAGTGAGAATTTAGATGATAAGAATCCTAAAAAATCTTAAATTATAAAATTAATTTCGTTGATAAATTCAATGTTGCAAAATTTCTGATCGATGAACCAATGAAATTGATCGACTAGATCGACAATTTTTTTCTTTTTTATCTTTGAATCAATAGTTTTAGGTCGATACAAATTTTCATCATAATGATTATACAATAGTGCAGACGCGTCCAATCACATCATTGGATAGTCATAGCTCCCATGTGTGTATGCCCAGTCCCCCAGTTTTGAGAGGGACGCCCACACTATTTTATTGTCTTATGAGTTCCATCACACATTGGTTTATTCTTAGAATGTTGGCAACCACATGCGTGAATGATTGTATCTTTGTCATATCTAACTACAGCTGGTGAGAAACCAGTTCCTTTATGAGATCCATCACAATATGGTCCATTCTTTGAATTACCACACATACAAAATGCTATGGTATCACCAGACTTTGCTTTAATTTCAAATGGTTTGTTTTGCCAACCAGTCATTACGCCTGTCCCCTTTGCCCTGTAGCTATATCATATGACTCGTCAACAGAAGATACAAAAATTTTTCCATCACCTTTGGCACCAGTATGTACAGTAATCATTATTGCTCTAACAATCTTTTCAACTTTTGAATCATCAACAATGCATGTGATTGTATCAGTTCTGTTGTATTCTGCAACATATCTTGCCGTTCCTCTAAAACCTGCCACTGTTGGCCTAGGGCTTGACCCTTTGCCACGAGTCTCAGATATTGTTACCCCACCAGCACCTGCTTTAATAATTGCGTCTACAACCTTGCTTCTCTTTAGAGTTGGCACCATGGCATCAATTCGTTTCATGAGCATTTTTTTATTAATCAGATTAAAACTGTTTTGTCTATTAATCATTTTTGGCAGGTTACAAGAATATAATCAATAATATTTTTTTTGGAGGCTTCATTCATCTTTATAATAGATTTAAAAAGAATTTTTTCAACGTATGAAGGATATTGTTTTAAAATTTTGGTTTTAAGAGACTCCCTATTTTTTATGTAATAACTGGCTAATGGTTCATAAACATTTGATCCAATTTTTTGTAAATTAACATTATGAAATCCTTCTTGCTTTAGAAGCGACTTTACATAATCAATGTCATAATGTTCAGAATACCAAGTAAGCGAAAGCACGCCCAACTTAAGCATATTTAGAACATGTTTTTCAACCACTACAGGAATTGCTAAAGCTAGAATTCCATTTTTCTTTAATATTCTATAAGAGTTTGAGATAAAACCTTTCAATGGTTTAAAGTGTTGTGCAGATTCTAAAGCCAAGATACGATCCACGGATGTATTTTCAAATGGCAATTTGGTGGCTGTTGCATTTAATAAGTTAAAATTCTTGTAACTAGCATTATTTTGTGTAGTATTATTTATGGAATCTTGTAATTGCCCATAGTTAATGTTGATACATGTTAGCTCAATTGGGTCATATTCATGATACCATTGAATTGCAGGAGAGCCTATTCCACTTCCCACATCTAGGATAAGTTGATTAGATTGTAATTGAGCCTTGTGTGCAAATATTTGGCACATATTTTTTTGTGCCTCTAAAATTGTGTTAGTTGAATCATCCCAGTATCCAAAATTTAGCATATCTCCTTCAGTAGAGATTTTCATCAAATTAGAAAGTGAATTGTAAAGATGAATTACATCTTTTTCATTTCTTCTAAACGTCCACAAAAAAAGTTCGAAGGGGTTAATTTTTTGCAAAGATTCTTTCAGTTGTCCATTAAAGTTATGTTAATCATTAAGAAATTTGAATGATTTTTTTATCATACTCTTCAGCAATTTTTTCATATTCTTCTCGTGTTTTTCCTATTTGGAATAGTTTCGTTTTCTCGATTTGATTTAGCTCATCATTTACTTGTTTAGCAACATGCTGTAGTCGAGCTTCTGCCATCATAAATAAGCGATTATTTTCTTTCCAAAGGTGTTCTGTTACATGTTCTACATATTCCTTCAAGTTAGAGATTAGATTATCTGCAATTCCTTTTTCAAAATAGATTTTTGTTGACTCTTCCATCTTTTTACTAATTTCTCTAGTAATTTCATGCTCCATTAACATCATAGCAATAGGGCCCATCTGTGTTGGCATTCCTGAACGTTCTAGTGCAGGAAAAAGGGATTTTTCTTCCTTGGAATGATGACAAACGTCAGTAAAATTTTTTGAAAAATCAATCACAGGAAATAAAATTGATTCAGGGATTTTTTTGCCTGCTTCTAATAATTTGATGGTAGTATCCATTGATTTTATTACCTTCTCAATTAACTCATGATCTCGTCTTAGCGACATTGTAGACATGTTTTAAGATTTAATGTGGAGGGCTATATTTCTATATGTAACAAATTATCAAAGGTGAAAATAAACACCTTAGTTTATTGATAAAGAAAACATATCATTTCCATGAAAAAAAATAATTTTTTTGTTATAATGTTCAACGTCTTTTTTATATTAATTCTAATTCCATCAATGAGTTCTGTTTTTGCACAAGATGTTGCAGAATTAGAATCAGAAAAATATTTGCTACAAGTAGATAACCAAACCTTCCAGATTTTTTATGGATTTAAGGGAAGCCTAGAGGTAGAGATTGGAGAAAAAATCATTGAGAATCCAAAGGTGACTTCGATGATTATAATTCCAGAAAGAAGATCTTTGGAAATTAATTTTGAAGAATCTGCGTATGAAGGCCCAATGTGGGTAAGACTACCAAATGAATTAATTACTGCAGAAGGAGGGAAATTTCAAGTTTTAGTTGATGATAATGAAAAGCGTTACGAATTAACTTATTATCCAGATAAGATCGCAGTAGGTTTCATTTTACCATCAAATGCAAACCAAGTTGAAATTATAGGTACCAGGGTAATTCCAGAATTTTCAACTACGATCATTATTTTTGGAATCGCTATGTTTACAATGTTTTATTTTTTTAGAAAAAGTTTTAAGATGAGCCTAAATTGTCGATAGCTGTATCTCCACTGAAATATTCTTGTCATATGACCTATGTGAAAGACTTTCCATGAAGATTTAGTATTATAATATATTCAAGAAAATAAATTAAAAGAAACATGACAGAATTTTCAAAAATCGAGCCAGCCTATATTGATAAAGATGGCTGCCGATTAATTTGGGAGGGGGTTGATGAGGATGATTCTGATGTAGTCGTTCTCAAAAAAAATGAATTTGATAATCTTTTTGAAATACTGGAAAAAGATTCAACTGGAAAGGTAGAACTTGAAGATGAATTTAGCACTATTTTCGTAAATACAGATACAACTCAATTTCAGCTAAAAGAGCATAAAACTCTTGAAATAAAAACATCAGTTTTGAAAAAGCATGTTTTTGAGTTTAGAAAGATCCCGCATGAATCAAAACCAATTAAAATTTACCCAAAGGAGTTTTTTCCATCCATTCAGATCGAAAAATCTGAAGAGGATGAAAACAAGATGCTAAACAAAATACTCACTGGTAAAGAAAAACAAATCGTTTTAGAAAGCGATATTTTTAGAGTAATGGCAACTAGAAGATCTACTAGAAATTTTGATACCTCAAAACCAGTTGAGGAGTGGAAGGTCGAAAAAATACTAGCAGCAGCTGACACTGCCCCAACCGCTGGTAATTTTCAAGGATTTGAAGTAATTTACGTAAAAAATAATGAAATAAAAAAAAGACTTGTTGAAGCCGCAAATAATCAACCTTACGTCAATGCTCCTGTTGTTCTTGTATTTTGTATTGATCCGTCTCGGGTTAAGATAAAATTCCCGCCAGAAATTTTATCCAAGTTTTCATTACAGGATGCCACCTTAGCTGCAGGTTATGCGCAGTTAGCAGCTTCTGCTTTAGGTCTAAGCTCAATATGGATTGGTATGATTGATGAAGAAAAAGTAAAAGAGATCATACAGACTGAACTGAGACCTTCTTCAATTTTGTGCATTGGTTATCCACAGAAAAAACGACTGCCTAAATCTCGTAGGAAATTAAAAGAATTAATTCGAGTTTATGAGTAAAAAATTACTTTGGTTTAGTTTTGTCTTCTACTCCAAATATTGGATATTTGGATAGCATTTTGTACATAATGAACACTAGGAAAGCGATTATTAGAAAATCAATAATGTTTGCAATAAAATCACCATATGCAAAAACTGAAGTGGCGCCTGTCTGAGGATTTGTCACAGTGTAGGAAAGATCCTTTAAGGAGCCTGAAGGTAAAGCCAACCCTACTATTGGATTTATTAAATCATTGACAAATGCTGTAACTAATTTTGATGAAGCGGCTCCTATTACAAATGCAATTGCCAAGCCAATAATGCCAAAGGTCTTGAGAAATTGCATGAATTGTTCTATTATTGATTGTGATTTTGGTGGAGGTGCCGTCTCTGCCATATTAGGAAAAAATTCCCAGGAGGCATAAAAACCAACCTACGGAGAATGAATTCTTAAACATAATTTAATTCAAATATTATTTCAAAAAAAATTCAACGGGCTCGAAGGGCTTCGATCCCTCGACCTAACGCTCC
>DATBIP010000054.1:0-6158 GCA_036556885.1 Nitrosopumilaceae archaeon | reverse complement strand
ACTAATTTAAAAACAAACCTTAATTATCAAAGTTAAAAGTGACAGTTTTCGTCATGACAATTATCAACCATCTTTTTATTATAGAAATAAGCTAGAAAACGCATGGAAATGGCTTATCTTCTTATCCAGTGTGATATGGGTTCTGAAATAGACATTATAAAGAAACTAACAAAAATACCAGAGGTAAAAGAGGTAAGAGGAACATATGGAGTTTATGACATTTTTGCGAAGCTTGAATCTGACTCTAGAGAAAAATTAGATGAGATATTGACTAACAATATTCGCAAGATTCCAAAAATTCGCTCAACTAACACTTTGACTCCAATATTATCCCAAGGCGGAAAGTAATTTTATTTTACAATCATAATTGGTATTGGAGATTTGTGTAAGACATAGTTTGAGGTACTGCCAAGAAAAATGTCTTTGATGGCACTTTGCCCTCTTGCACCAATTACGATGATATCAAAATGATTTTTTTTTGCATAGTTGACAATTTTTGATCCTTTGTCTCCATAGATGATTTCGTGTTTAAACATAATTCCATTTTGTGCAGCTCGCTTTTTGGCGTGTTCTAGAAACTTTGCTGCCTGTTTTAAAAAATATTTGTCAATAGGGGATACCGGGGTACGTCTAGCAGGTGAGCCCATTGGTATTACATACAGCCCAGTAATGATAGAACTGCATTGTCGTGCAAGGTAGATAGCCTCATCAAGTCCTCTAAATGAATTCTTAGAGCCATCTAGTGGAACAAGAATTTTTTTAATGTATAGAGCAGACATTATACCTCAAAGAGCTTTTGTTCCCTTTTCCTTTGTAAATATATCGATTGCTTCATCGATAGTTGATACAAAAATTTTTCCATCTCCTTTATTGCCACTATATGCCGCATTGGAAATTGCGGAGGTTATAGAATCCACCTTAGAATCATCGACTACAGTAATTATTGTATCAATAGCATTGTATTTGATTTCTTCTCCTTTTTTGCCGCCAATCCTTGGTCTTTCTCCTGCACCCCTGCCCAGAGAGCGAGTTACTGTAAGACCTCCTACACCTTGAGCAACTAATGCTTCTATTACTGCTTGTTGTTTTTCACTTTGTATTATGGCTTCAATTTTTTTCATAAAAGTTCTGTTTATCTAAAGTGTATGAATTCCTTTTTCTTTTGTACAGATATCAGTTGACTCTTCGACATTAGTTACGAAAATTTTCCCATCCCCTTTTGTTCTAGTACATGCAGTGTCAGCAATTTTTTCCATTACGTCATCTACCTTTGCGTCATCTACTACTATAATCACCATAGTCTTAGGGAAAAATTGGCCAACCAATGGAGGTTCGGCAGCACCTTGGCCCTGTCCTTCAATAACAGTTAATCCACCCACTCCTACCTTCCTTATTGCTTTAATTACACGCTCTAGCTTATCGGGCTGAATGATTGCTTCTATCTTTTTCATATGTTAATTTGAATCATGAATCTTTTAAAATACTACACAGATTCTCGTCGTTGATTTTCAGGCATGATATTATACGCCTTACTCAAATAGGCCTAGACGGAATTTAGATTGAGTAAATTGGGAGAAAAATCAAAAAAAATTCGGGTCAAAAACATCATGACAAAGGAGGTAATCTCCGTTGATTCTTCAGTAAATGTTAATGACGCTGCAAAAATGATGGAAGATGCCAAGGTTGGCGCAATAATAGTTATGGAGAATAATAGTCCTGTTGGGATTATCACCGATAGGGATTTTGCAATAAAAATTGTGGCTCATGCATATCCGATAACAACTCCTGTGAAAAAGATAATGTCTGCACCACTTATTGGTATTAACCCAGAAGAATCTGTTTGGACAGTAGCAGATCTAATGTATACAAGAGGAGTCAGGAAAATTCCGGTCATAGATGAGGATACGGTAGTAGGAATTATCACTGCTACGGATTTGGTAAATCAGTTTGCAGTATCTACAGAGGAAGATATGAAAAATATGTATTACCAATCCCTTGCAAAAATCTTTGTTCAGCGACATTATGTATAGATGTTAAAATAATTATTCATAATCCAAGTATAATTAAAAAAACGTGTTTATTTTCTAGATACTATATACACAACATATTCTTGTTCGTAATCAGGCATTTGCTTATCCATTTTACTAAATGAATATTGTTCTAGTGATTTGACCACATTGAATACTGATTCTCCAACAATCAATCCATTTTTTGGAGCAAGCCCATTTATCTTTGCACATTGGTTTACTGTAGAACCAAATATGTCTGTGACATCAGAGGTAGTAGTACTTGCCAATCTTACAGAACCATATGTCGCACTAATTTTATAATCTACACATGGGAGGCCTTTTTCTTCAAGCATGTTACAAATTTTGTCATGCGCATCAATCATTTCAAAACAACAATCAAGTACGTTTTTGAATGATTGTATATCATGAGGATTTGTTTTTGGAAAGTAAAACAGTAATGCATCACCAATATTTTTTATTACTGTTCCTTTGAATTTTTGAACAATTGTGGCCATTGAATTCAAAAAGGTACTATAAAGGGTGCCTGCCTGAGAGTCAGACATTTTAGCTGTAATCCTTGTCGAATCTTTAATGTCAATAAGACAAACACAGCCATTTTCACTTTGATCTGAGAAATTTAGAAGAATATCCTCTTGTTGTTTGATTACATCTTCTTTCTGTTTAATGGTGATTAAAGACTCTTGAAGCTTTTTCGCCATTATATCAAATGATGTGGCAAGCTGTCCCAATTCATCACGTGTTCTAATATTTGTTCTTACGTTATAGTTTCCACTAGTAATTTGATTTGTAGCATCTTTTAGTTTGGTTATTGGTCTTGAAAGTAATTTTGCCAAAAAGAAGGCTACTATGGCCATGACAATTGTAATCGCAAGACCGGTTAGAAAGATCCTATTTTGTAAAACAGAAACTGGTTGTAATGTTTCATCCTCGTCAAACTCTGCAAGCAATACAAATCCTAAATCTGGTACACAGTATGAAACTCCAAAAACAGTATTACTTCGATAATCGGTATAGATTCCGCTCATTTCTTTACCATTTTCAAAACATTCTCTCACAGGTAAAGTATCTACAATTTGGTTAAATGGGGCATTTTCAATAAATCTAGATTCAGTTATCATCAAATGATCCTGATTCACAAGGTAGACTTCTCCAGTTTCACCCAAGCCACTTCGATGCAACAAAATATTATTGAATTCGTCAGTTCTCATAGTTGCAATAATTACTCCAATTGGTTTTGTATTTTTTTCCTGCCCATAAATTGGGGTTCCAACAATCAATTTACTTCCTCCTTCTTCTGATGGCTCAAAAATTGCAAAGGGTTCTTGTAAAGCACGAAGAAACTTTGGATCATTAGAAAAATTGTCAGTTGTTTTTAGTTTAACTAGAGAAAAAAACACTCGTCCCTCCTCTCCAATTATTTTTACATCTTCAAATCCTATTGAAAATCCAACTAGTTCCTGAAACGCTTGTATTTGAGTAAGAAAATCACGTCTTTTATCTTGAATTGTTGAATAATAGATAGCAGGGTCATAGTGTACCCCATTTAATTCGGAAACTAAACTTCTAATCATTGGATCTGCTGAGATTACTTGAGTCTCTTTGATTCGCGTGTGAATAAAGGACAAAACGGAATTGCCACGAATTGTTGATTCGCTAAGTAATCTATCGTTCATTCGCTCTTGTAAAACTTCAGTAGCAGAGTTGAAGCTCAAATAAGCACTTGTAGAAATCGTTACAATAGAGACAATCATGACTAGGGAAATTAGTTTCTTGTCTATGCTAAATGAGATTTCCTTATTACGCTTCATCTGGTTGATGATTTTTCTTCAGTCTGGTATATATGATATAAAACAAAATTCCAGCTCCGATAATTCCTCCACCAACAGCTAATACAGGAAGTTCAAACTGAAATCCCATGTATACAGAAAATCCTAGACCAAAAAGAGGGAGTATTGGAAATTTTCCAATGTTAAACGGAACTCTAAATGGTCTTTCTATGCTTGGTTCTGTATATCGAAGTACAATTACAGATAGGTTCACCATTGCAAAAGTTATCACAATAGCAAACACAGAGATATTTGCAACAAATACAATGTCTCCGACAAATGCAAATGCCATTGAGGCTAGCATTATTCCAATAACTGCAATCCAAGGGGTTTTTGTTTTAAAATGAATTTTTCCAAGAGCGGATGGTAGTGACCTATCACTTGCCATACCATAGAGTATACGAGCGCCTGCGATTAAGATGATAAGAACTGTGTTTGTGGTTGCAAAAAGTGCAATTGATGATAATAGTGCATGACCGCCAGCACCGAATGCTCTTTCTGCTACAGATGCTAGAGGAGCGGCTGATGTCCCCAGGTCTTGCCAGCCTACCACTCTAACTGCAGCCAAAGAAACAAGGACGTAGATGACTCCAGTAATCGATATTGAGAGTAAAATTGCCTTGGGAATAATTCTTGATGGTTTTTTTACCTCCTCAGCAACGTTTGCCATATCCTCAAATCCTATAAAAGCGAAGAAAATCAGGACAAAGGCAATAGCTATTCCACTTAAACCTGTAGGAGATTCAAAATAATTAACAGGCTCTGGAGTAGCAAAGGTAAATCCAATGTAGATAATTATTACAAGGCCTGCAGCTTCAACTAGTGTCAAGATAATATTTGTCCAAGAAGATTCTCTGATTCCAAAAAAATTGATAATAGATAATGCCCCTAAAAGCAAAATTGCACTAACCACTATTGGCAGGTCAATAAATTCAGCAAGGTATCCTCCAAAGCCTAATGCTACTACGGCGGCAGTAAAATTTGAGGTAACTGCAGTTAACCATCCAATGATGAATCCCAAAAAATTACTCTTAAAAGAATTTTTTATAAAAGTATATTCAGCTGCTGCCTTTGGAAAAACTGATGTAAGCTCTGCATAACTTAATCCTGCAATAACTGCGACTATTGATGCTAAAATAAACGAAATCCAAACTGCATCGCCTGCTATCCCTGCAGCCTCTCCGATCAGGACGTAAATTCCAGCTCCTAGAATTAGGCCTATTCCATACATTGTAAGTTGAAAAAGCCCCATGTGTCGTTTTAGCTCAGACATTGATACCAATCATGAAACATGTTATCTATAAAAAATAAATCAAGAATACCTATTCTGATATTAAAAAATAATCTTGCGTTATTTTTGGAATTTTTTCATTCTCTTGTGCTCAAATCGATCCCAAGGATATACAATGTACTCGCTTCCTTTGGTTTTTTGTGCAAATATGAGTTGTTTTGGATATTGTTTGCCCTTTCTTGCAAAAAGTGTTGCATACACTAGGCTGTTTGGATTTTCAACTTTTGATAAGACTTTCTTGAAGGTATCCCCAGAATCATAAATATCATCAACAAACAAAGAATCTGAAGGAACTTTATTTTTATCAACTAGGATTTCATGAATGTTTAGTCTGTCTGCCATCAATCTTGATGGAACAAGGCCGCCTCTAGTAATAGTTGAAATGCTGTTGAATTTTTTTCCTGTTGCTTTGACTTTATCTGAAAGCAATTTGGTTATAGTATCGATTTCTTTCCAGCTAAGTGCGTCAGATTTCATTTATTAGATTTCTTAAAAGTAGTATTAAAAGTGTAAAACTAAATTCCAGCGATTTTCATTACTTTTTTTGCTGTATCATCAATACTTACATCGGGATTAGCAGATACAAGCAAGACTTTGTTATCAATTGGAAAACTCAAAACTACTGCCTTTGATCTTCTAGATGCAGAATATCTTACTTCACCAAGGGTTTGATCAAACTCTTGTCTCGTTGAAACCCTCAAGATTAATTCCATGTAGAGTTTTCTCATATCGGCATCATCCTCTAATGCTTTTAGTCCCTTTTTCATGCCTCCTGCAACTAAATGCCCCATGGGGTTAATCAGTCCAGCAAATCTTATTTCTGGCTCTTTGAGCAAATTTTGGCATTTTTGTTCAAACAGAAAAGATTCGTTTGATTTTTCAACTTGAGACATGTTATGTCTATAACAATCTGAGAATAAAAACCATTGTCGAATTTTTTTAATACACAAAGGTTCACCTTTTTCATTTTGTAGGTGGAAAAGGTTATTTTTCCAGCTTTTTTGAGAGAAG
>DATBIP010000053.1:0-9246 GCA_036556885.1 Nitrosopumilaceae archaeon | reverse complement strand
ACTATGATCTCAATGGCTCTAAACTGTAAAACCCCAGAAAAGATTGCATTTTTTAGAAAAAATTATTTTTATCCAGACTTGCCAAAAAATTTTCAAATAACGCAATACGATGTATATGGCCATACAAGCATAGGTCATGATGGAAAGATTACAATTGAAGGGAAGGAAATTAGAATCAGACGAATTCAGATTGAAGAAGACCCTGGAAGATTAATCTATGAAGGCTCATCTGAAAAAACACAGATTACTCTAGTGGATTATAATAGAGCTGGCACTCCACTGGTAGAAATTGTTACAGAGCCTGATTTTGAAAACCCTAAACAAGTAAGAATATTTTTAAATATTCTTGTAGATTTGCTGGCAAATCTGGGTGTATCTGATCCGTCGCTTGAAGGAGCATTGAGGGCAGATGGAAATGTGTCTGTAAAAGGAGGAAACAAAGTTGAAATTAAAAATGTTGCATCATTTCATGATTTGGAAAAAGCACTCCATTTTGAAATTACAAGACAGCAGAGTCTAGTAGAGCGTGGCATACCAGTAATATCAGAAACAAGGCAGTGGGACGACAAAAGGAAGATCACCGTGTCTGCAAGAACAAAAGAAGAGGAGCAGGATTACAGATATTTCTTAGAGGGAGATATTCCTTGGGTAAGACTCAGCCCTGAACATTTTAACCAGCTAAAAAAAGAAATGCCTGAGAGTATTGCATCAAAAAGAGATCGTTACATTACTAAATATGGAATACCAGAACAAGTAGCTGAAGTGTTATCTTCTGACAAGTATTACACTGATTTATTTGAACAAGCTCATGATGAAAAAAACGCAAAAGAAATTGCCAACATAATTACTACCGATTTGATGGGCTTTGTTGATACTAGAGAGAAAAGAGAAAAATCCAAACTCACACACAATCACTTGAGTGATTTAGCAAATGCAATTATCTCTAATAAAATAACAAGAAGTTCTGCAAAAACTGCTCTTTTGAATATGGTTCAAACTGGCAAACCCCTATCAAGTATTATATCAGAACAAGATCTTGGCAATGTTTTGGATGAATCAAAAATTTCTTCAATTATTAATGAGGTCTTGCAAGAAGAATCAAATGCGGTAGCCGAGATAAAAGAAAAACCAGAAACAGTAAACTATCTTGTAGGAAAGATTATGAAAAAAACAAAAGGAAAGGCAGACCCAGCTAAAACACTATATATTTTAAAGAAAAAACTGGGTATAGAATAATTTTATTTTAAATTTAAGATTCTTAAATTAAAAAAGATAGAGTTTATGGTTCAACCGTTACTAATCTAATAGTACTCTATCATAGTATTCTAGTATCAAGAATAATGCAACAAATTGTAGGTAAACTGATAAGTTGCTTTATTTGTATAAAATCATCTTGGATTCTAAAAAAACGGAGAGCATTACTTTTAGGATTGATGAAAAATATGATAAGACTTTAAGAAAAATTGCAGACGAGGAGAAAATTAGTCTAAATACTCTTGCAAACCAGATTTTTGGAAACTATGTAGAGTTAGAAGTATACTTTCAAAAATTTGGCATACTAAAACTAAGCACTGATTCATTTAGACGAATTCTTGCAATCATAGATGATAATGATATAGTGGAAGTGGCTACCAGAGGGGGAAGCCTAGAGGGCAAGGAGTTTATTTTATTCAAATGGAAGGAATTAAGCTTAAAGACTGTAACTGATTTTATCAAAATATTCTTTGATTTTTGTGGATTTGGTAGATGTGATATGGAGATAAATGAATCAAATGTATGTCTTAGTGTTCACCATGACTTGAAAGAAAAAGGCTCTTTATACATAAAACATTTCTTAGTATCCCTGATAAGGACAACGCTTGATAAATCATGCAAAACAACTACTACAGAAGATTCAGTTACACTTAGTTTTCAACCATAATCTAGTCCGATCGTTTCTAGTAAAGTCAGAAAAATACAATCTTTTATTATCTGGAAAATCTTTTGAATTAATTAATGATTAGAGCAGTAGTAGCAGACGATGATAAAGAAACAGTCAAGCTTTTCAGTGAATTACTACAGAGTAATGGGATCAAGGTGGTCGGAAAGGGATTCAACGGCCATGACGCGGTATATTTGTATCAGAAATTAAAGCCAGATGTAGTTTATCTCGATGTGAATATGCCAGTATTTGATGGAATTTATGCTTTAGAGAAAATACGGGAACTAAACTCTGATGCTGTGGTTATAATGCTAGCCGACAATATTACCTTAAACAATGAAATGGCAATGAACAGACTCAAGCCGTCAGTTGTAATACATGAACCTGTTGACATTAATGAAATTATAAAAAGGACTAACGAGTTGTGCGCACCAACTACTGATTCAGAACAACATATGAGAAAGACAATGGTTACACTTGCCTTGAAAAATACTCTACTTCAGCTAGGTACTGAAGAACTAGACAAAGTAACTGACATCTTGCACAAAGATTACAACTGTACACTAGAAGACTGTTATGAATACCCGCAGTATCTAAAACAGGTCTTAAAGGACTTGTTTGGCGAGTCGTATCAGGATTATATCTTAAACTCGTTGACAGAAAATATGAAGGGTATAATGTCACAGCAACAGATCAAAGAGTTCCTTCAAGAATTAAGTGCATAGCATTCCAAGATAGTTTGCGTAATCTATTTTTTTAATTTTATCAATTCTTGTGTTACCATAGGCATGAATGCGCCTACATCAGAAACTACACCAACTGCCTGCCATGTACCTCTATCCATTAGTTTGGTTACCGTTGGTTGATTGATATCCACGATAATTATTTTTACATCGGCAGGTAGCATATTTCCTGTTGCAATAGAATGAAGCATTGTGGAGGCCATGATTACCATCTTTGCATTTTTTAGTACTTCTTTGTATTTTTTCTGTGCAACAGCTACATCGGTTATAACGTCTGGTAGAGGCCCATCATCTCGTATAGAACCCGCAAGTACATATGGAATATTTTTCTTAATGCACTCGTACATTATTCCTTTTTTGAGTTTTTTTCCTTTTACCATTTTTTCAATAGAGCCCGCCTTGAAAACTGAATTTATTGTTTGCATGTGATTTCTATATCCTCTAACTGCAAGAGTTCCATCATGAACATTCATTCCAAGTGATGTACCTAGAGTTGCATATTCTATATCGTGTACCGCCAATGCATTTCCAGCTAGTAGCGCATTAATGTAACCCATTCGGATTAGGGTGGCAACAGAGTCTGCCGCACCGGTGTGTACTATAGCAGGTCCGCCGACTAGAACAATTTTACCTCCTGATTTTCTTGTTTTAAAAATATCTTCTGCTACTTTTTTTGCAATATGTTGAGTTGGTCTTTCACTTGAACTGCTTCCACCCATAAACTGGAATACATTCATACCTTCCCTAGGTCGTTTAGGCGGAATTATTCGAAGTCCATTTTCACCAACAACGATTTTGTCACCTTTTTTGACATCGCGAATTGGAACACATTTTGCAGTAATTCCATTTACTACAATGCATTTATCCATCATCATATTATCCACATTAATCCACTTTCCTTTTAGAAAAATTTGGGTATAATTATTGGTGGTACTGTAAAAACCATCAGGCATTACACTGTTTTTTAATGCTGGCTTTAATTCAACCTCTTTTTGGATTTTTGCAGTAGCACCTTCTCTGTAGACTAATTCTAGGATTTGATCAAGATTATTCTGGTTTTTTCCTTGAATTCGAAGTTTAGCATAGCTTTCCTCTTTTTTCTTTTTTCCAATTTGTATCTCTAGTACTTCAAATTCTCCACCAAGATCCATTACCACATCAAAAATCTTTGTGAGGATTAGAGAATCTATTAGGTGTCCTCTGACCTCTATCTCGCGTGAAAACTTACTCATTACTCATATCACACCGGTAGAGATACTTTACCTTTGTATTCAAGAATATTGTCATCTTTGAGCATTTTTTCGATGTTTTCTTTTTGTTCCTGTGACACGCCTTGAACAATTGCTTTTGAGATTCCATTTTTATCACACAGCGCAAGAATGTATCCGCTAGTATCAGTTAAGACAAAACCAGAAGATTCGTTAACAAATGCGTATAGGTTTTCTTCTCCAACAGGCTCCCATATGTTTGTCTTATTGTCAATCAATGCCAATGCTGGCATAGCTCTGTTATCAGTTAATCTATTAAGATATTCTCTAGCAGATTGAACTCTTTTTTGACCTATTTTGAGTGCAGTAAAGTATTGCATGCATCATAAAAACAATCTAATAATTTAAAACCTACCGATGCGGTTCAATGTAATGCCATTAACAAACAACGTCATTATTCAATTAAATGAAATAACCACTATGATTACAGATAAAAATTCCCTAAAACCAGAAGACGAGAACTTTATCAAAAGTGTTTTTAAAAAAATACTAGAACAAGGAGAAAGCTATAATGTTGAAGAGATAGAATCATGGTTTAAAAATGAAGGTTCTTGGAAAAACAGGAATCTGATTTCTAGAATTACCAACATGTCACATTATATTCAGCAAAAATATGAGCAGGCAAACAAGTTTAACATATTAAACGACGAACATTCTTGCAGTTGTGATTAAGTTAGCTCAAATTTCTAGTTTTTTTAACAATCTGTTAACAATATCCACATTTTCTTTTCTCTCGTGCAATATCTCGTCTAATCTTTTTTGATTAATCTCCTTTTTTTTCATATTTGCTACTAGGCGAAAATATTCCTCGTCAAGATCATTGTTTGCTTGAAGGCGTTTTATTATTTCAAATAAAATTCCGATGACTTCCTTTTGGGCTTCAATTAGTTCATCCTTGCTTCTTTCAGCCAATTCCTACATCAATCCAATTCATCAGTCATTAAATAGATTTGAGACAATTTGCCTTAATTGTTTATTAGAAATTTCTTTATCTGCTGTATCAATAAATGATTGGATTTTTTCTTTGGAAAATCCTTCATTTAGATAATTTTTTGCTTGAAAAACCATTTCAAATTTATCCACATCATGAACAAATTTAGATTCTTTGCTTTTATGAGCTTGGTATTCGTTCCAGATTTTTTTATAATTATCACTTAATTTGTTTGGGAGTTTTAAGAGTATTTTACTCATAGCGTCATTTTCTAACGCTAATTTTTTTTCCTTTGAGATTTCTCCTGGAGTAAAATCACCAACTACTGATTCTGCTAGATCATGAAGCAGTGACATTTTTACAATTTTGCTAGTATCTAACTTTTGAATTTCTGAAAGAATCATCGCCATTAATGTCATTGAATAACTGTGGGCGGCAACAGATTCTGGATTTTTTAAATTAAGTTGGTTTTTCCATCCCTTTCGCTGAATATTTTTTAAATTAATAATATCTTGAAAAAAATCTTCAAGCAAGTTTAGAATTTCCGTGAATCCCCTTCTAGTAGACCAGAACCATGATGAATTCTATCAATGTGTTTTGATAGTTCTTCTTTTGTGCTAAATTTTGATTCACAGTACGGACAAGAACTCTCAGACATACTAGAAATACAGAAAACAAGGTATTAAAATCTACACCTTTCTAATCCTTCTATGAAAATTTACACAAAAACAGGTGATGATGGTACGACTGGGTTACAAGGTGGAGCACGCGTATCAAAATCTAATTTAAGAATAAGAGCTTACGGTAGTGTTGATGAGATTAATGCATCACTAGGATTGATTCTTTCAAATAAAATTGATAACGACCTCAGAGACATTCTAATAAAAATTCAAAATGACCTTTTTGTAGCTGGGGCAGATTTATCAAACCCTGATTTATCAAATAAAAAAAACCGAATTACGCCAAGTATGGTTGAAAACCTTGAAAAAATAATCGATATCCTAGAAAACGATCTACCGCCAATATCTAATTTTATACTTCCAGGGGGACATGTGATTGCATCAGAGGCACACATGGCTCGAACCATAGCAAGACGAGCAGAAACTCTGGCTATAGCACTAGATGAAAAAGAAAAAATCAATGATGAGTGTAAAAAGTATCTTAATAGATTATCAGATTTGCTCTTTGTAATAGCTAGAACAGTTAACAAAAGGAATGGTATTGAAGATATAATTTGGAGGCAGTAGACACACTTTAATCCCCTATTTTAGAGAATTTTGATGTGCCGCGGTAGCTCAGCCCGGGAGAGCACTCGGCTGAAGACCGAGCTGTCGCGCGTTCAAGTCCCGCCCGCGGCACCATTTAGAATTCATTTGAATATGGTTACCAATCATAACCATACATGATATGACAGTGAGATTATGCACAATCTTTAATAGATGCACTCCCTTTTTTTCTTCCGGTCATTATATGGCTACAAAAAAATCTAAAGCTGTTGAAAAAACAAAAAAATCTAAAAAATCAAGCTCCAGTTCAACAAAAAAATCCAGTCCTAAAACAAAAGCCAAAGGTAAGAAATCAAAAGATATAGAATCTGGAGAAGATGCAGGAATTGTAGTCATTGATGAGGATCTTGAAGTAGATAAAAACGCCGAGCTTGAAGCAAGACAGGCATATCTTGAAGAAGCTAGGTCTCAAGAAGCCTTTGATTAAAATTTATTCTGGTAAATTAAGCTAAGTAAATAAACCAATGTTGCGTAATACTGACATATTATGCGTGCTCTATGTTTGATAACTGTAAAACCTGGTACTGTAGATAAGGTAGTTAAAGTATTAAAGAAAAAAAGAAAATTACTCCGAGAGATCATGGTAGTGACTGGAAGAGCAGACATTAGTGTAGTTTTGCAGGGTTCAATTGATGAAATAAACAACATGGTAATTGATTTTAAAAAAATCAGAGAAATTGTTTCTACAGAAACTTTGATTGAAGTGGAAGTGAATCTTGGATGGTAAGGGCTGTAGTTTTAGTAAAATCTCCAAAAAAACTCATAGCTGCTAGATTAAGAAAAATTAAATCAATCTATGACTCTTTTCCAGTTAGCGGCCAATTTGATGCTGTGGCCTTAATTGATGTAGCGGAATTAAGAGATATTAAAAATATTACTACCCAGATTCAGACTATAAGCGGAGTAGAAAGAACGGAAACCATGGTAGAAGTCCAATGACAAAGGATTTAACTTGGAGGCTTTAGTTTTAAAATTAGAGTATTAACTCATGAAAATAAAACGTGTTGGCAATGTAATACTAGCCGTGAAGGATATCGATAAATCTATAAAATTTTACCATGAGTATATTGGGCTACCAATAAAACAGCAAAGACGAACGTGGGTAGATTTAGGTACCCCAGGGGGAGCTCTAGTTAGTTTGCATCCTGCATCACTTACAGCCCCGCATCAAGGAACCTCAGTCGAAAATGGAATTATGCTTGGATTTTTGGTTGGAGATTTGAATTCCGCTATGGTAGAACTCAAATCAAAAGGAGTAAAAGTTTACAGAGAACCTATGGAAAGAGACGCTGGTAAAAATGCAATTATTTTAGATCCAGATGATTATATGATTTCACTATTTGAGCCATCGTTTAAGGATAAGGCACAACAAACTGCAGGATATCAAGGATTTACTCCCGCCTAAAGAATCTTTTTTATTTTTGAAACTAAACTTTCAATATTTTTTGTTTTTACATCAATGGAGATATAGTATGTAATATTTTTTCTCTGAAACGCAAGGATTGTGACTTTTGGATGGGATAATAACAAAAAATCCAATGTGCCAACATTTTGTGCATATGATTTTCTTAATGTCATTAAAGTGGAAATGATAAAAAATTCATTTTTAACTTGCTCAGCTGACCAAAGAGGAATGGTATTAGGTCTAACAAGTCCAGTCAATGTTCTACCGTATTCATTGATTATTCCTGCATAGCGTATTGATTTAGAGATCGCTAAAATTTTTTGACATTTTTTTCTATAAGATATAATTGCCTCTTTCCATTTTTGTTGAGGGGTCTTAACCATAGTAAAACTAGAAAAAAGCCTATAATAAACATTGATCATAAATCAAACATAGACGTGAAATTAATATCAAAACCAATTACAATAATCAAAATCAAATTGTTACAAAATTCGCAAGCAAAAGATTATTTTGAAAGTAAAGAAAGGCTTTTTCTTACAACAGTTTTATTAAAATTACAAAACGATATTTCAAATGAATTGACTTTATCAGATGAAGAAAAACACATGTTAGAAAATATTTTTGTAAAGTATAAGAAATATCTTTGATTTTATCGCTAAATTTTATTTTCTGATTTATTATCTTTTGATAACTGTTTTTTTAGATCAATGTTCTCTTTTTTTAGTTTGTTATTTTCACTTTGAAGTGCAATGGTAGATTCTAGTCTGGAGAATAGTGGATGGCCAGGAGGAAGTGCAGGATATGCTACATCAAATAGGCCAGAAGCAAACTTTTGATACATTTGATTAAAATCTTGCAATTTAGAATTAATAGATGCATTATCTTTGAAGAATTGTTCTTTCAAACGTTTTTGGTTAGCTATACCAATTGATGGGGGAGATACTCCTGGAGGAAATCTTGGAAACATTGATGTTGGTATACCAAAATATGGGTGAATACCTGAAAGTTCCATATTTCGCATTGAGTGGAAAAAATCCATGAATCATGTGATTTGTAGGTATATTTTTTGTTTTACTTTACTCTTGCAAGCCAAATAAGTCAAGCGAGAGTCATTTTTGGTCAGATCGAGCTGATCGCTGATCCTTATAGATATCGCTGATCGCTGATCTTGAAATGAAGGAACCAAAAAGAAAACACTGTCTCAAGTGCAAAAAAAATATTCGCACATATGAATTACATAAAATTGTAATCTATGTAATTCAAGATAAATTCACAGACCATCATTATGAGCATGTTGAATGTCCTGAAAAATTTACAGTTTAATTGTAAATAATTTTTGTAAATACTTAACCTACATAAGAATACACAGGGTATAGCTTACCTGTTTCTCTATCATGGTATTTCCAACTTGTCTGCGTCCACACAACTTGCTCAAATTGTTTTTGAATGCTTGGATGTAACCTAGTATACACATCTTCGCCAATTAGAATTTGATTTGGTTGAGCAGAATGTTGGATCTTTGCTGCAATGTTCATGGCGGGTCCAAGTATGTCAACATGTGATTTTTCTTTATTTGAACCGTAACGAACTATGATGTTTCTTCCATAATCCATTCCAATTTTAATTTTTAATTCAGGATAATCATACTGATTTAAGATCGGATTCATGCCTTTTTCAACAACACTAACCATT
>DATBIP010000052.1:0-6791 GCA_036556885.1 Nitrosopumilaceae archaeon | reverse complement strand
TAATGGAAGTAGGAATATTTACACGGAAACCCGATATAATTTACAAAGCCAAAACAAACGGGAAATACGAGATAATTAAATAAATTATAAATTCTGTTCCTTACTAGTTAGAAGAGAGTTAGTGTAATTATGTTTAGATGAAGATTCAAAAGACTGTTTCTAATTTAACATTAGTTTTTCCTTACAACCATCTTTCCAAATCCACGTTTTCCAACAATCTGAAAATCTTCTGCAATAAGTTCTCCACGAACCAGAGTCTTTACAGGCCAACCCTTCAGATTCCATCCATCATATACAATATAATCAGAAAAACCACCAAATAGTTCAGTTGAAACTTTCATTTCTTTTTTCAAATCAATCATTGTAATATCAGCATCACAGCCCTTTTCCAATGAACCCTTCTTAGGATACATCCCAAAAATTTTAGCCGCATTTGTACTAGTAAGCTGTGTTAATTTTTCTAATGTGATCCTGTTCTTGTTTACGCCCTCACTCAATAGTATAGGTAATAATGTACCCATTCCGGGAAATCCAGCTAACGCGTCCCATACATTATTTCCTCCTAACTTTAGATTTAGTCTGTTTGCAACGTGATCAGTGCCAATAGTATCAATTTGGCCATCGTGAACTGCCTTCCAAACACTCTCAATATCTTTTGACGTTCTAATTGGAGGCATGACTTTTGCCAAATAGCCATTTTGGTTTTCATAAGACAAGGTAAGGTAATGAGGACAAGTTTCAACAAAGATTTTTGTACCATTTTTTCTTTCTTCTTGAATCTGATTTAGTGCTTCAGTTGAACCAATATGTACAAAGTATAATGTACATCCGTATTCTCTTGCAAATTTTGAAATTATTTTTATTGATTTAGCTTCAGAGTGGGGAGATCTACTTTCAGACCATGCTGCAAGACCATCTTTGTTTTTTTCCTTAGCTGTTTTTATTCCACAAGCACAACTCTCATAGTCTTCTGCATGAACTAAAACTGGACATCGAAGAGAGGCAGCATTTTGTACAACCTTTTGAACTATTTCAGATGTGACATCAACTTTAGCTTCATGTAAAGAATTTGTACCTGGATCCATATCCATGTAAACATGACCTACTTCACCACCTAGGTTCATGTATAGTTTAAACGAGGTAATCCATTTCTCAACACAAAACTTCATCTCCTCAATTTGTTGGTTATTGAATATTGATGCATGAATAGAATAATCTACATAGTGACTATTGGAGCTTGCAATGAGTTGTGGAATTAATGAGCTTTTGTAAGAAGAACCTAGTCTAAGCATTCTCATCATTGTTGTGATTCCACCAATTGCTGCAGCATGAGACTCAGTTTCAGCTGCTTTTTCTATTGCAGAATATACACCATAATGTACGTGAGTATCAATAACTCCTGGAATGGAAACTAAACCATTTCCATTTATTTTTTTATCACAAGATGGAATATCTGAGGTAAAATCAACAATTTTCTCTTCATCAATGACGATGTTCTTGTTGATTATACCTTGAGGAAGAACTACATGTGAATCAACAATTACAGTATCATAGGTCATCTTTTTCTAAATGTACATCCCAGGGTTTTATTCGTTGAGTAAATGAATAAAAACAGATTCCATAGTGGTAAGAAGGGGGCCGGTGGTTTAGTGGTATAATGCCGCGTTCGCAACGCGGAAGTCGAGGGTTCAATTCCCTCCCGGTCCACTACTAGAAACTATTATACATTAACCATGAATACTATTTTTTATGAAAGTTTTCAATGGAAAACAAGCTGCGCAGGACTATATGTCAAATCATACACTTGCATTTTCTACTCCAGAATTGACACTAATGCGATTTTCATTCTGGTTAGGAGATATGGTTCCAGATCCAAGTAATAAAGAGAAAAGTATGCCTAGATTAATGACATTTGTTGAAGAAAAAGACTTTGAGCCTGTTCAAATTATTGATGACGAAAAATATGAGCCAACTGGAGCTGTGAGGGTTTCTGGGATGTATGGAAGTACAACCCCTCAAACTAGTTCTGATACAAAATTTTGTTCTGAATGTGGAGGTAAAATTGCTTCATCTGCAAAATTTTGTACTGAATGTGGTGTTACACAAGTATAAGAAAATAATTACTTAATTCTAAATTTTATTTCCGCACTTGGTACAAAACTTTGCGTTGGGTCTTAGTTCAGCACCACAGTTTGTACAATGGATTCCACTGCCCATATGTCTAGATATTAACGAAGGATCTGGAGTTGGAAGAGTTCCAGGTTGGCTAAAGCCTTGTTGAGCTGAAATTACTGAAGGAGGTGCACCTACAGGACTTTGATTAGAACCCACACGTGCAGTATATGATGACATTCCCATTCCTCCCATCATTCCTGGTGAACCCATACCAGGCATTAATCCCGGTGACTGGGTACCTCCAAATGATTTACCTCCGGAAATTCTGTCTAGCGCTTTTTTAATTTCAAATATTACCTTGATTGAAAGAAATTCAAGTGCAGAGTATGCAACTACATAATCACCTAATTTTTGGAAGAATTGTTTATCAGTTAATTGTCCATTTTTGTAAAGATTGTTAGTATCAAGAAATGATTCGTAGTATCCCTGTGATTCTTCAAATAATGCATTCAGTTTATCTGTAAGAAGATTAAGTGTATCTACTTCACCTAATGACATGTCCATAATTGCTATCTCGAATATTAATTACTTTAGATTAAAAAATAGAATCAGATTAATGCCTATAATTTTTCTAATGCTCTTTCAATCATATTTTTATATGATTCTTTTGACGCAGCACCAACTTGTTGAGCAACAATCTGACCTTTGTTAAAAATTGCTAAGGTTGGAATACTAAATACGTTATATTTTGATGCCAACTCATTTGCTTCATCGACATTTACCTTTACAAAATCTATTTTGCCACTGTATTCATCTGATAGCTCTTCTATAACTGGGCTTACCATTCTACATGGACCACACCACTCTGCCCAAAAGTCAACAAACACAGGCTTTCCAGAGTTCATGACGTCGGTTTCCCAACTCTTTCTGTCAGATACTTGCTTTACTGCCATTGTATGCTTGGTCATTCAAACATCCCTAAATATGTTGACCGTGAATTGAGATCAGCTAAATACTGAAATTGTTCTCAAAAAATTTGGAGTGTTTTCGAATTTAATGAATATATACTTAAATGACCTTTTGGGAAATCCCAAATATGAGCTTCGAATTAAGGTTGAAAAAACTCAGAGGTTCTGGAGGATATATTATGGCCTCAATAAATGACGATCAGCAAAGAAAAGGTAACTTAGGAGGACCAGACCTGTTCTTGGCACCAGTAGGGCGAATTGATTCAGAAAAAATTTCTAAATTTTATTGTAATACTTGTGAAAAAGACTACGAGGGAGCTCCTAGAATTCAGTTTGAAAATCCAAACGAAGAAGTTGCAGAAAATCTGATTCTTGTAGAGAAGGGACAATACGTTTGTACAACATGTAGTTCAACTTTGGCAGAATATAGAGAATTCAAAAAACCTAGTGAATCAATTGATGTTGGCCTAGCAAGACCAGTAACGTCTCAGTATGAGTCAAGTATACCCATATCTGAACCAATGAAACAATCATTTGTACCACCTCGTTCAACTATATCAATTCCTGATTTTGATGCACAAATATTTTCAAGTTCCATTGCACAAGAAAATATCGTAAGCCAACCACAACAAGCTAGTTCTTCTTTTAATGTGATTGTTGGGATGACAGTTTATGATGAAAATGCCAAAAAAATTGGTACTGTAAAACAAGTTGGCGTTGATGCAACTCAAAATGTAGTATTAATTATTACAAAAAATGATGGAGGCGATACAAGTGTTAAATGGAATCAAATTAAAAAAATTGGAGAAGTAATTTTGTTAGGTGAAGGTCAATTGGGAACTACAAGTATAGCACAGTCAACCTCAAAATGTTCTAGTTGTGGTTTTAATAATAAGCCAGGCTCCAAATTCTGCCAAAGTTGTGGCTCTAGAGTATTGTAGGTACAAACAAGGTTTTTCATGAAATTTGAGGTTGGAATGTAAAATGGCAAATGTCAAGATCCCAAAAGGAATTCTTAAGGATATCATAATTGTTGTAATTGGTGTTCTAATCATATGGATGGGTCTTCGTATTGTCTTTGGAACAGAAAATCCATTCTATGTAGTTTCTAGTGGAAGCATGGTACCCGTGCTTCAGGTTTTTGATGTACTAGTTGTTCAAGGAAACGATCCTTTCGAATCAGTAAAGGTTGGCGATATTATTGTATTTAATCGACCAGCCGGTCAAGATCGTGTAATAGTCCATAGAGTTGCATCAATTATTGATGATGACCCTTATACAATTAGAACAAAAGGAGATGCTAATCCTGCATCAATTCCAGGAACTGATTTTCCAATAACAGATGAAGAATACATTGGAAAGGTGGCATATGTAATTCCACAGATAGGATACGTTACTAGAATCCTTACTCCTCCCATAAATTACATTATTATCGCAGCGATCATTGCTGTAATGATTGGAAAACAATTAAGGAAAACTAAAAAAGAACATGGATTATCAGATTCATTTGATTTTGATTCTATGAAAGAACAAAATCAATCACTTGAAGAATTTGATATTCCAGATGATAACGAATATTCTAGGACTGTTAAACAAACAGGAAATTTAGAACCTAAAAGTAATACAGATACAAATGAAAAAATATCTGATTTAACAGATGATACTAAATCAGAAAATAATATAAAATAAACCGCGATTTTTAATCATTCTGCTAGGAATCAGGCGGGAATTTCATAAGATCATTTATAATTAGATTAATTTCCAACGCAATCAATGACCGCAGTCGATAAAGCAGCTATTGCATGGACTATTGCCATTGTTGCAGTAGGAGTTGGCATTGCTTTCTATGGCTCAAGTGGACAAGATCTTGGTATTGGTATTCAAGCACCAGAAGGAGTAGTTCGTCCTCAAACTATAGAAACCCCAAGCTATGCAGAAACAAGTCCGAAAACTGATCCATTTGCAGATATTGCTGCTAAAGTAAAAGAACAATCTGAAGGAATGACAGGCATTGAAGAAAAGATGCCTACTCAAGAGAAGGAACAAATGAAAATAGAAGAAACGAAACAGGAAATGGAACATAAAGGTCCTCAAACTGTTGAAGTATCAATTCCTTCTGGAACATCAGTTCCTGGATGTGAAGAAACTAATGAATGTTACATTCCAGCAATAGTATCTATCAAGAAAGGAGATACAGTAACTTGGAAAAACAATGATTCTGCTGCACATACTGTTACCAGTGGAAGTCCAGAAGACGGACCTAGTGGAATTTTTGATAGTAGCTTATTGATAGGAGGAGGCTCATTTGAGCATACTTTTGATTCTTCAGGAAGCTATGATTATTTCTGTATGGTTCACCCATGGATGACTGGAAACGTTCAAGTTTCCTAATCTTTCATTTTTTATTTTTTAGAAAAATGCAGTACAAAAGAATATGCTAAATTATTCTTCCGAGTCTAATTTGAATACACGCTTAAAGTAGTCTGAGGGTTCATTAATTTCTTCATCATCATCCTTAACTCCAGCCAAGTGTTTAGCTAATTGTCTTTTATAGCCAAGTTGCATCTGACGTGCAATCTGGATTCTTTGAGCTTGAGGAGAACCTGCACCATGCATAGATTCGGTAAGATAGCCAACTGCATTTCGTCCTAGAGTCATATTTTCTATTAATCGTAAGATTCTCATCCTATTTTCAACATCTACTCCCTTTCTTCCTGCAAGGTATTTTTTCAAGAGTGGTCCAGCTTCTGGATGTCTAAAGTCTTTTTCAGAAGGCATCGTTACTACCAACCCACCAGCTATATCCTGAGCCAATCTACCAATTTCATATGGGAACCTAGTTACATTATGTTTGCATACTTGTGCTAACATGTCGTCATTTAGCCAAACTCCTGATTTCATTTTTTGTGCTTGAAAAGAAGATGCTATACCTGCTGCGTATATTGATTCATTGAGATGAGTCATTTCCACCAATTTATCTTTGATATGAGAAACATTAGGTATTCCATTGTAATCAGATATTGTGGATGCTGCACCAATCAATACATCGCCAAGGCCTGTTTTGCATACATAGCTTCGTCTATGATAACAAGTAAATCTTTCAATTAGCATTGCTGCAAATTCGTATTCTCCATCCAGAAACACCTTATCCCAAGGAATGAACACTTTATCAAGAATAATCATTGCCTCCTGTCCCGCATATTGAGCATTTCCAGAATCTAAATCGCCCTCCTCCATACTTCGTGTATCACATGACTGACGACCGTAAATGTAAGTAATACCTGGAGCATCTGCAGGAATGGCACCTACTATAGCATAATCTTTATCAGCTTCTGTAAGTCTTATTGTGGGCATCAATATTATCCAGTGAGAATTAATACAACCAGTTTGATGCGCTTTTGCACCAGTAACATAAACTCCCTTGTCATCTCTTTTGACTATATGCAAAAACATGTCAGGATCAACTTGTTCGGATGGACCCTTACTTCTGTCACCTTTGGGATCAGTCATAGCGCCACCGATAACAAAGTTCTCTTTTTGTATGGTTTTGATAAAATCAATTAGTCTTTGATGATATTTTGTTCCATGTTTTTCATCAATTTCATAAGTCGTTGAATGAAGTGAGTTTAATGCATCCATACCTACACAACGTTGGAAACATGTTCCAGTGTTTTGTCCCATTTTTCTTTGCATTTTATTTTGAAAAAC
>DATBIP010000051.1:0-5912 GCA_036556885.1 Nitrosopumilaceae archaeon | reverse complement strand
GCAATTTGGCACATTAAGGAAAAAAAAGAGCCTGTAAAAATTAGTACTATAGCAAAAATGCTCAATGTAAGGCAACCAAGTGTTGTTCAGATGTTAAAAAAACTCAATGAACAGAACTTGGTAAATTATAACAAAGCTGGAGTTAAACTTACTGAAGAAGGTGAAAAAATAGGTGCAAGTATGATGCGAAATAGTAGACTTTTGGAAGTTTTGATGGATAGTGCCTTAAAAGTAGAAATTGATGAAGAAATGGTTTGTGGAATTGAACATCATATGAATAAGCAATTTACAGATGCTCTATGTACTATGTTAAAACATCCAAGAAAATGTCCACATGAAAATGAGATTCCTCGTGGAGAATGTTGTGGAAAAAACTCTTGAATTTAGATTAATTTTCTTTTATCAATTTTTCTTGTATACCGTATAAGAATAGAAAAAGATGAAATAGAACCATGAGTCCTTTCATAGTATGACATGTTTTTGTGGTTGTGATATCTTTGAAAAGGATCCAGATGGTTTCAAAGTTGGATGTGTAAAGTGTAATCATGGTCAACAGAATCACGAAGATGAGTTTAGAGCATCTGCAAGAGCTAATGAGAGTCGGAGTCAGAAAAGAGACGTTGATTTTGGATGATTTTATTCTCCAATGATTTTAACTAGAACGCGTTTTGGTCTTCTTCCGTCAAATTCACCATAAAAAATTTGTTCCCAGGGACCAAAATCTAGCTTTCCATGAGTTATAGCAGCAACTACTTCACGCCCCATTATTTGTCGTTTTAGATGTGCATCTGCATTATCTTCTCCAGTTTTGTTATGTTCGTATTGATCAATTGGAGCATGTGGAGCTAATTCTTCTAACCATTTATCATAATCATTATGCAATCCTTCTTCATTGTCATTTATGAAAACACTTGCAGTAATGTGCATTGCATTAACTAAACATAAACCATCTTCAATGCCACTTTTTTTTATTAGTTTTTCAATTTGAGGTGTTATGTTTACAAATCCTCTTCTAGTTTTTATGTTAAATGTTAGATAGTCAGTTAATGTTTTCATGTTTAAACAGAGAAATGACAAGTCATAAAAATCCTAAGATGCAGGCTCAGAACTCAAGATCCCTATCATCAAATCAGAGGGATAGAATCATCAACGCCTGCATAATAGATTCAATCTAATTAGTAATTGAATTTTTCAAGAACCTTGATAAATGGCTTGTGCCTAAATTAGTTAAATGGTTAAGATAGATGCTCCAGCTTCAATTGAAAGCTTCAGACGTTTTATAATTACTAGTACATGTAGTTCTTTTATACCAAGCAGTTATCTTGAAGATTCCGAAGTTTTTCCAGAACGAGAAGATTCACTTGGATCAATCTATGTTGAAGCTGCTGACAAAGTTACCTTGAAAAAAATTCGAGAGATTACATTTGTCAATGCTCGAGATGTTCTAGGAATAATCTATAATTCAAAAAGCGGAAATACTCATCTAAAATGGAGACAAATTAGAAGACTCAGTGGTAAAGTTACAGGAGAAGCATCTCCAAATTCGTTAGTTAACCTAGCAGAAAGCGGTGTAATTACAATGGAATGGGTTGAAAACTACCTACGTAAAAAAGCAGAAGAAGATAAAACAAACATCAATGAAATAGCCAGATAAAGTCTTTATCTTTAATTTATAAACAGATTTCAATTAAATGATTACAAAGATTTTAGATGATAACACCATTTCATTAATTCCTGAAGAACCAGATGATTTGTTAATTCTTCGCAGAATAATAAAAACAGGAGATAGAATAGTAGGTACTACAACTCGTCTTATCAAACAAGATAAAGAATATGCAAGACCAGATAGAGGTGAGAGAATAAAGATAAAAATTGCATTAGATGTTGAAAAAATTTCATTAGATAATGTTTTAGATCGACTACGAGTATCAGGTAAAATTGTTGAGACAAACAATGAATCTGTTCCACATGGTTCTCATCATTCTTTTATGATAAAGATGGATGATGGTTTTAATTTAATCAAAAAACGTTGGACACCAATAGAAAAAAAACTAATTCACTCTAATGAACAAAACTATGGTTTCCTTTTAATTGCAATTGATACTGCTGATTGTGGAATAGGTAGAATAAAAGGAACCCATCTCCAATTAACTCCAAATATTTATTCTGGTGCAAGTGGAAAGCGATACAAATCCAATTTTGATATTGAAAAATTTTTTGATGTGATTCAAAAAGCTGTTTTCTCATCTGTTAAAGAAGGAGATCTCATTATAATTTTTGGACCTGGAGAAACCAAGAAAAAATTTAGTAATTATCTTCAGAAAACTTCTATTGGTCAAAAACATGAGATCAAAGTAATAGAAGGGATAGACTCTGGAGGAGAAGATGGCATCTACACATTTACAAAATCCCAATCTATGAAAGAAATAATGTCTGATAGTAAACTTGCAAAGGTTTCAACTATAATTGATGAGATTATGTATAGAGCTCATAAGAAGAGCAAGAAATTTACTATGGGTTTTGATGAAATAAAAAAAGCTAACCAGTATGGTGCTATAGATTCATTAGTATTTTCTGAAAAGATTATTCAAACAGAAGATGAGGAAAAAATTATTGAATTTTTAAATGATACTGAAACCAAGGGAGTTAAAGTTTACAGTGTTGATTCAACTACTGATGCAGGATTGAGAGTCACAGGTTTGGGTGGAATAGTTTCGTTGTTAAGATTTCCAGTTGAAGGTTAATTTGTAGATTCTATTAACCATTTTAGATAGGATTGGTTGATTGAATGTATATCTATTTCAGCAATTTCAGGAACATCATATGGATGCATTTTTTGGATTGCTTTTTTGAGAGCGACTTTATTTTTTTGAGTTGTCTTAAAAAAAGCTAAAAATTCATCAGTATTCTCTATTTTTCCTTTCCAAGAATAAATCGATGAAATTTTTGAAAAGTTGACACAAGCTGCTATTCGTTTTTTAACTAATTCGTTTGCAGTTTCCAGTACTGACTTTTGATCTGGATAAGTCGACACAATTATCACAGGTTTCACAGTAAATGATAAATTGACCTAATTAAAAAAAGTAACAATTACTTTGGAACTTGATTTTATTACAGAAAATTCGATCATTTACGTACTTATGGCATGGGTTGTTATTGTCTTAGTAGCAAAAGGACTAAAATTAGAAAAAAGAGGTTTTGAGATCAAAGCATATAGTCTGACTTACAAAAATTATGGAGTGCAATCTGCTCTAACAAAAATGTTAGGTCGAACAAGAAGAGGAATTAGAGTATTTGCAGATGTTAGTGTTGTGGCTGGATTTTTAATGATGGGTTTTGCATTCTGGTTCTTGTTAAATAATGTATCAAACTTTTTTGTACAGCCTACAGAATTTTCAGAATTAACAGTATTAATTCCAGGAGTTACTCTAACTTCTTCTGCTTCTATTACTTACTTTCTGTTATCAATTCCAATCGTTTTAGTTATTCATGAAGGTGCGCATGGAATTGTAGCTGCTTTAGAAAAAATTAAGATCAAAACTGGGGGTTTTGCTATCTTCATTGCTTTATTTGCAGGATTTGTAGAGCCAGATGAAGAAGAATTTAACAAGGCAAAAAAAATCTCAAAACTGAGAGTTATTGGTGCTGGAGCCACATCAAATGTGATTTTTTCTTTCGCGTTAGGTGCCATTCTACTAACAAATCCTATCTTTGCAATAGTAGTACCTGAACCTATTCTAGGCTGGATGTATGAGGAACCTGATGGAGTATTAGTATTATCCGTAATTGAGGGGTCAGGTGCAGAAAAAGCTGGAATACAACCTAATGATATAATCTTTGCAATAAATGGTATTGATGTCAGAACTCCCCTTGATTTTCAAAAAGCTGAGGTTATACCAGGCCAGACAGTCAATGTGTCAGTATTACGTAATGGACAAGAATTAGAATTTCCTGTTTTAATTATGCCGTCTGAAGATGATCCTGAACGAGGTTTAATTGGCATTATGAGAGACAATTCGTTTGCATACAAACCAGTTTACAATTTCATTGAATGGAATAATCCTGCATTATCAATGTTCTTACTTTGGTTATGGATGATTTCATTTTTTATTGGAATCATAAACATGCTACCATTACCTATACTTGATGGAGGAAAATTCATTCATAGTATTATAGATAAGAAAATGTCTGAGCGTTCAGTTAATGGTCTTATGTGGGGAATCTATGCTTTTACTTTTGCATTGTTTGGTCTAAATATCGCATTATCATATATTAAATCTGGATGGTTTACCATCTAAAAATTAGATTAGAGTTAAAAAATTCATTAAATCTATATCATACATGATGAAATTATTAGTATGAAATGTGACAGATGTGAGAATGTAGCAGTGTATTCTCGTAAATATTCAGGAGAAAACCTATGTTCAATCTGTTTTTCAGATTCTATCGTTCGAAAAACTTCTAAAACTATTTCAAAATATAATATGATAAGAAATGATGAGCTTGTTTGCGTAGCCGTGTCCGGAGGAAAGGATTCACTTACATTATTACATATCCTTGATAAGATGTCTAAAAAGCATAATTTTAGAATCAAAGTAATAACAATTGATGAAGGAATTGAGGGTTACAGGAACGAAGCATTAGAAATTGTTAAGAATTTTTGTGGAAAGATCAACGTTGGATATTCAGTATATTCCTATAAGGATCTATTTGATCTTACACTGGATGAAGCCCTGAATTTAAGGGATAATGAAAAAACTTCTTCATGTTCAATATGTGGAACATTACGGAGAAGAGCAATTGATCATGCTGCTAAAGATATAGGTGCAGATGTTATAGCTACTGGTCATAATTTAGATGATAATCTTCAAAGCTTTTTTATTAATTTGGTATCAGGTGATACTAACAAAATTGGTTGGATGGTTCCTGATACGTCAAAAAACTCATTAAGAAAGATAAAACCATTTAGCGAAATTTATGAATCGGAAATTGTTTTTTATGCTTTTACTAATGAGATTCCATTCCAATCAGAACCATGCCCTCACATGAATGAGGGAATAAGAACAGAAATTCGTGAATTTTTAAATTCTATTGAAAATCAGCATTCAGGAATAAAAAACAATCTTTTCAATTCATTTCTGAGAATTTCAGAAATTGTAAGAAATGTAAACTATAAAGAAAAACGAATATGCCCAATCTGTATGAACGAATGTACTGGAGAAATTTGTTCAGTGTGTAATTTAGTTTTAAAACTAAAAGAAAAGCAATCCTAATGCAAATATAAGAAATCGTTTTACAAAAAGATGGTAGTAGGTAGGATCGGGGTGCTAGCCGTGCCCCACTCTGAAACCGGCTATACGCAGAGATCAGTAACTGCTGGATAAATCTCTAGATAGATAGTTCCCGCTTGGTGTACGGAAATGAACCCACGCCGAGGCGGGTGGATGCAGAACTGGGATTATCCGAAGGGATAATTCCTAAGAACGAACCGTCGAAATGGATAAGGTCCGGGAGGGAGCAATCCTAAGACGGAACATTCACGCTTCCTCGTCAACGTGGCGGATCTTGCATGCCTTGAAATGGGGTTACCCGTCTAGACTGGAACCAGCAGAGCTACTACTATATACTTTATAATGATTTTTTCTTTATGTGAATACCTTCTTTTCCTCTGGTAACAAAAGAAGTTATAATGACTTTAAAGAAAATATTTCCCCGCAGATTCAATCTTTATTTGATTCATTAAGAGATTTTTGTTTTTCCTTAGGTAGTAATGTGATAGAAGATGTACGAATGCATAGAGTTGTTTTTTGTAAATCTATTACTTTCAGATGGTTTGTTGACATGGAACCTCAAAAAGATTCAATTTTACTTAAAATTCAAAGAAATAGAAAAGAGCCTCTCTCAACTATGAA
>DATBIP010000050.1:0-4909 GCA_036556885.1 Nitrosopumilaceae archaeon | reverse complement strand
ATTGTTCTAATTGAATATTTGAATTAGCATTAATAATTGGAATAAAATCAAAATTAAGAAATGAGTTTTCAAAATTATTATTTAATATTAATTTAGAAAATGTATTATCAAATGTATATTGTTCATTAGCAATTTGAATATTATTTGAAGAAATTGATTGTAATTTATTATCTATTGAATTTTTAATTAATGATTTTTCTGAATTGCGTAATCTATCCATTGAAAAAATTCGTTCTATAATTGCGTGTGATTGTGAAGATTGGTTTATGAAAATATTATTTGATTCATGTTCTGATGTATCAGTTGAAAAATGTAGTCCTTCTTCAAATGTAATTGATTTAATATTTTTTTCATTGTTAATATCTATTGGATTAAGATTTTTTCTTTCTTCTGGAGAAGATAGTTTCATCGATTCTGACAAATCTATGTAATGATTTACTGATGTTGGTTGAACAGATTTTTCAGGTATGGTATTTGAGTTATGATCTAAATTATTGGTAAATTCGATATTAGAAATAGTTGCATATGTTTCGTAACTCGAATTAGCTACGGAAGAAAAGAGAATTGTAATAATTAAGAAAATTCCAATGCTATTTACTCCATTGAAAGAATACCCAGTTACCATTCCGAATATTTTTGAATGAAAAAACCATTAAGGAGACTGGAAATACATAGAACAAACCCCCTCCGATATGGCAAAAAGCCTTATCATATGTACCAAATTGGAAAATATCTTGAAATTTTAGACATATTTGAACAAAAAATTTTCAATATTCTTAAAACATTATTTTGAAAAGATATTGTACTAATATTGAAAAATTGCTTTTGTAGGTGATAAAATAGGGTCTACCTATAATCTTGTAAAGGTATACCTAAAATTGTTAAATGGTTTACCCTAACTATTAACGATTTTTGTGAATACATCGATAAAGAATTCTAGTTCTTTAGATTTGTGATTTACATTGTTATCTGCATAAAACGTGTTTACAAGTAACGTCGAAGCTTCCTCAAGTTCTTTATTATTTATGAAACGTGAATCTCCAATAATAGTATCAGCAGCCTGTAACATTTTTTCTAAAGCATCTTTATTCTCTGAGTTGATAGTTAATTCATGAAGATTATCTAATACAATACTAGATAATTCCAGGCATTCATTTTGAAATAAAACTACATACTTTTCTGCTAATGTCATATAATACCTTAGTAACTGAATTTATAGTGTACAGTATGTATGTAAAAAAAATGACAACTTAATGAATTCTTAGATATTTTATCTTCCGTTTTATTCCAATTTGGTTTAGTTGACTTTGGAACTTACTAACGTTGCCTGAAGAATAAATGGTTAAAGTAGACTTATCATTATTAGTTTTATAACATTTACAGATTTTTTTAACAATGCTTTCTGCAGGATCTAGAAATTGTATTTTAGGAAATAATTTGTGTAGATAAGGAAGAAGAAATGGAAGATGAGTACTAGATAATGTTACAACATCTACTCGATTATCTAGAAATTGATTTGTTAATAGGGTTTTAATCTTATTTACAGTATATTGTTTCTGATTAATGAATTTTCCAGATTCTACTAATTCTATTAGTGATGATGCATTAATTTTTATTACTTTAATTTTTTTAGAGACATTTTTTTGTATTAGTTTATCAAGTGCTCTACTATTTGTAACATTAAGTGTTGTTAGAATAGCAATCGTTTTACTTTGAGTTTTTTTTGATGCTTCATGTAAAGGTGGATAGACTCCAATTATCTTTGATGACTTATATCCACCCAATAATATGGAAGGAGTATTAGATCCAACAATAATTATGTCTGGTTTAAAGTTATTTTTTAAGAAAACTATTGTTTTTTCAATTATTTCTTGAAGTTGTGCAATTGTTTTCGTTCCATATGGGAAATTTTTCTGATCAGCAAAATAAATAATCTCAGCTCTTATTTTTTTCCTTAATTCTTTGATAATAGATAAAGAACCAAAACCTGAATCAAAGACTACTATTTTAACCATAGATTTCTGAATAACTATGTGTCTTTTACATTTTTGTTAGCTAAATTTAGCCCAAAGTTGATCTAAATACACACCGCTAATTAAGAGCACTTTCCTAAACTATCGCCTATGACAAGTTTCGATAAGACATGGGCACGACAAGAAACGCAAAGTATTACAGGCAAACTACATGATGCTGTAAAACCACAAGGAGCATTAAAACCACGAATACAGACAGCAGTTAACAAACTACAAGTCCAAATATCAAAAATGGATTCAATGTTAACTAAGCTTCAAGAACGAGACCAACAAATCTTCAAAAGAATTGTTGCTGCTATGCAACGACATGATACCAGCACAAGTAAGGTATTATCAAATGAGCTAGCAGAAATTCGTAAGGTTACAAGAATGCTTGGCAACGCAAGAATGTCACTAGAACAGGTTCAATTACGATTGACAACAATCCATGACCTGGGTGATGCAATGGTTGCACTAGGACCAGCAATGTCTACCATGAAAGGCTTGAAGACTTCGTTAGGACGTTTCATGCCAGAAGCAGACTCGGAATTGAATTCCATGACACAAACCCTCAATGGACTTATGGTGGATTCTTTGTCTGGAGATTCATTCAACATGGAATCTGATATTTCCAGCGAAGAGACAGACAAGATACTCCAAGAAGCATCTGCTATTGCAGAACAACAAATTGGAGATAAGTTTCCATCTGTACCATCACTTGACGGACTACCGTTGTCAAACAAAACAACTTCATCAACCTCATCTACTTTCGAATAGAATAGTCGATGTGGGATGACGAAGATCCCTCCTCCTTTTTGTTTATTTTTTCTAAATACTAGAAACGATTTTTTAAAAGATTAATACACATCTTTGAAAACTGGATTGTTTCTCCAAATCCCATTTTAGATTTACCTAAATTTCTGTTGACAAATCTAGTTGGAATTTCAATTCCGTGTAAACCTTTTCTTCTTAGATAACAAAGTAATTCAACCTGAAATGCAAATCCTTCTGATTTTATTTCAGAAAAGTTTACAGCTTTCAAAACATTTTTTTTAAACATTCTAAATCCACTTGTAGGATCTGTTATTTCCAATTTTGCACACTCTTTGGCAAATTTTCCTGCAATAGTATGAAGAAGTTTTCTGCTTATACCCCAACCAATAATTGAAGAACCAGGTAGATGTCTACTGGCAATTACATAATCATTATCCTTGATTTTTTCTGCCATCAACGAAATCTCTTTTGGATCATGTGAATAGTCAGCATCCATTTGGACTACATAATCTGGATTAAATCTATCCAGTGCTATTCGAAAACCCTGCTTGTAAGCTGATCCAAGTCCAAGTTTTGAACGTCTTTCAATAACAGTAATATTTTGATATTTGTGGTTTAGATCCTTAGCAATTTGTCCTGTTCCATCTGGTGAAGCATCATCCATGATAATAATGGCAAATTTTTCAGCAATTCTTTTTACCTCATTTGTAAGATTTTCAATAAGACTTGGGAGTGTTTCTCTCTCATTATATGTAGGTATTACTATAGCAATATTCATTTTATTGTAATCCTAATCTTTTTGTGCTTTTGTAAATATGTTGTGAAATAGATCGTAAGAAAGATTGATCCGACTAAGGCAAGTAGAGGTAAATCAAATTCTGGAATTGATTTATCTGGTGAAACTAAAGTGCCCCATTTATTTGGGCTTGGTATATCTAGAGAGTTATCTGGATAGATATCAGCTGGCCAAGAATAATACTGATTACTACTTGCATCATATACTAATACATAAAAACCATAAACATCAGATCTTCCAAAAAGATTCAATGGTATTTTAAATTCAAAGCTTGTATGAGGTATCTGACTATACTTATCGTTTTGATCTGTTTTACTTCCTACTCCAATGAATCCATCAGAGTTTTGAATTTTTTTAAAGTGACCATTCAGTGCAAGAGAAGAACCTCCTTGATATACAAATCCTTGTTTACCATTCAATGAAGCTAAAAAGCAATAATCATCAAATCCTGCAATTAATGTTTTGTCGTTTAGTCCATCAACACATACTAATGCTCTATCGGAAATGTGGTCAATATTTTGTTCACCAACTACATCTAATAGAATGTAAATAAAATCACCATGATGAGCTGTTCTAATATGTAATGTATCACCATTAGATGATGAAATTTGGTCCCAAGAGGATTCTTTCCATTCCAATCCATCTGTCCATTTGCCATCAAAAACTACTTTATCCATTACACCAGAGTATGTGATAAGAATTGATTGTGAGGCATTTGCAGTATTTAGAGAAAATAATAAAAAAAAGAGTGAGATTATTATAATAAAATTTTTCATGTTAAACGAATATTTTATGATTAAATGGATAGTTTTTAAAATTTTAATAATTTTTTAAAAGTAAGTTTATAGACTAATTTTACGCTTATAAAATATGAATAAGGTCGTTTTAAGCGGGATAATTATTGTAATAATAATTGGAATTGTATCTATATTGTATACTAGTACTTTAGTTGAAAACATAAACGAAGGAATTGAGTCTACGCCTATAAGTCCCGAGGAAACAAGCGAAGAGGAATCTACGCCTCAAGGAAGAAATCTTTCTATTGAATTTGATGAAAAAATAGGTCTTTCAGCCCCATAAATAGCCACAATGGTACTATTTGTTCAAATAAAATTCCACTATGCATAAATCTAAAGTTAGGCTAAAGCCAAACAATGAAAAAATACACAAGCCTAGCTTTGATAGGGGCCATTGTCGCAGGAATAGCAGGATTTGCTAGCCTGGACGCTACATCGGCTACCTCATTAATGACTATACAAGATACTGACATTCATGAAACTGGTCAAATGATCGGTCACGTAACCTATGAAGTAAGAGGTATGGATGG
>DATBIP010000049.1:0-2123 GCA_036556885.1 Nitrosopumilaceae archaeon | reverse complement strand
TCCTTTACACTCATTTCCTTTTCAATTTCTGCCGCTTTGTCATCAACTACCTTCATAATTTCTTGAATTAGTCCATCAAGATCACTATCCGATGCCCTTGGTTCCACAGAGTCAGCAATATCATTAATAGTGCTAGAAATCTCAGCGCTTACTTGTTCAAAGCTTTCTGGATCCTCATAGGCTGCGCTATAAAGAGACTTTAAACTATTTACTTGGTTGATAACTTGATCTGTAAGAGTAACCCTAAAGTCAGTTCCGTTTACATTAACTAGTTTGGTAATCACAAATGAATTCCAAATTGTCTATCTTATAGGTTTTTTCGATAGTTTTTCCTTAATGAAGTAATCAAGAAACAAAAATTGAGCATTTAAAATGAGATGTATTCAAGCGCAGATGCGTCACTAATCAACGATGAGTGCCTAGAATTTACAATATATCCATTTTTTATGTCATTTACAGGAACCCACCTGTTAGATGAGGAGTAATGTCGTTTCTCCTTTAGTTCTTTTTCTATTTCCTGAATGTCAAATTCAGCCTCTTCAACTTGTTGTGTTTCTAGATGCTTGATTGTTACTAGGATTTTGTTTACTTTGACCCTATCCCCTAATTTCCATTGTGAAGGAGGATGTTCATCAGAAACTTCAACTACTTTTATCTTCATTTCCTTTTTGCCTAGGGCATCGTGACTCACTAATACTCTTTCATCTACAAATTCTTCAAAACTCATAATGTATTATCTACTACTTTATAATTAAAGAAGTATTCGATTTTCTGATATGATCATTTGGTTAATTTGTGCCTATTTACAGTAGGTGTTAAAGAGTTCATTGCATTTTTCAATTGTATGTTGGGAGTCATCAAGCAATAGATTCACTCCATGAAATTTCTCTTTTAAAACAATCATACTTGTTTCCAAATCTTTTGACCATAATCTCAATGCTATACCTACTATGATCGAATGATGTTGAATTATTGCTCCATTTTCAACTTCGGAAATCTCTGAAATAGCACTCTGAGCCTTTTTTATGTTATCCTCAATATCCTTGATTAGAATGTCTCCGCCTTCCCTGACCTCATCATCATTTTTTATGTTCTCCATTCTTTCAATAAAGTGTTCTAAAGCTTCTTCGATGAATTCATAATCCGTTGGCATTATTTTTCTTACTTCTTTAATCTCTAAAGAAGTATTCGGTGTCTAGACTCAAAGGGCATCTCATAGTCTTTTAAAACCAGTTTTTGTCTTTTTCCATCTCTAATTGCATAAGTTTTTCCATCATAGGTACAAACACAATCAATGATTTTTTCAGATTCATCCCAAACTTTGTAAAATTCTCTTAGTTGTCTATTTTCATATTTTCCAACTCCAATCCTCTTTTTTGATAAAAATTTGAAGGCCAAAACTACTTTTCTTGTTTTGTATAATTCAAAATTGCTAGTCCAATTAAGGCATCTGATTATTTGATCAAAAGGGACTTGAAGAGTAGTGCCAGTCCCTGATTTTGCTTCAATTGTAAAAATGGTACTATGGCTATTACTAATAGCTAGAATATCTGGAAGCGCTACACTTGGTGAGCCTAATCTAAATGCCTTCCATTCAGATAATGCATTGAATCGTTTTACCAGCGTATCTTCCCAATTATATCCTCTCTGCCTTCGAGTTCTTGCTACTTTTTGGTTTTGTTTCTTAGAACTAACACTTGATTTCTTTGTAAGTTGTTTATCTGCGTCAGTAGTATTAGGAGAATGAATGTTTTTTGTTATAATTTGCATTTTGTTTGACAATACAAATAGAAAGATCCTGCCATATAGAAGAGCAGGTCATTATACTATTACCAATTAGTCTTTATCAAATTAATAACAAAGTGAAATTATAATTCGTTCCATCAATACTACAGGAATCAAGTTTTACTTTTTTACCAATATCTGGATGTATTAGATTAGTTTTGAGTGTTCCAATAATTCTAATTTTTTTTTCAAACTCAGCCAAACAAAAAAACGTATCTTCCTTTCTTGAATACTCTAGGATTTTTCCTATTCTATCTGATTTTTTCCACTTTAATTCCCCAAAGCAAAGACTACAATAATCACTAGGAGGCCAAACTAATTCTTTACACGCAGGACAT
>DATBIP010000048.1:0-3178 GCA_036556885.1 Nitrosopumilaceae archaeon | reverse complement strand
GTTCGAAATATTCCTCCAATCTACATTGATGCTGCGAGAAATATGGGTGCCAAAGGACTCTCCCTTTTCTTACACCTTACAATACCTGCTGCAACACCATCATTAATTGTAGGAATAAGACAAGGCTGGTCATTTGCATGGCACGCAATCATAGGTGCAGAGATACTCATGTCTATAGTTGGACTGGGACATATTTTGTCTGTTGGACGAGAGTTTCAAGACATGGGCATTGTAATTGCCAGCATGATTACAATATTTACAATTGGACTCTTAGTTGATAGGCTTTTGTTGTTTAAGCTAGAAGAAAAAGTAAGGTCAAGATGGGGATTAAGTAGTGATAGATAATCTATGGATCCAAAAATAAAATTTGCAATAGCAGGTGCAATCATTGCAAGCGTAATAGCAGTTTCAATAGTTTCAAATTCAAATTCTTTTTTCTCACTAAATGATAAAACAACAAGTGCAGATGTTGTGAGAATAGGATATTTTCCAAACATAAACCATGCACAAGCAGTCATAGGTCTTGGAAATGGAGATTTTCAAAAAGCTCTTGGTAATGTAAAAGTTGAAACACAAATCTTTAACGCTGGCCCATCTTCTATTGAGGCATTATTTGCAAATCAAATAGATGTTACTTATGTAGGTCCGAACCCCGCAATTAATGGTTACATAAAATCTGATGGTGAAGCTTTGCGTATAATTGCTGGTGCAGCAAGTGGAGGAGCAGTTTTTGTAATTAGAAATGATGCAGAAATAAATTCAGTTGATGATTTTGCTGGTAAAAAATTTGCATCTCCACAACTTGGCAATACTCAGGATGTTGCTTTGAGAGCATATCTACTTGCAAATGGATACAAAACTACAGAAAGTGGCGGTAACGTAGAAGTAATCCCAGCAAAGAATCCAGATATTCTAACTTTGATGTTAAAAAAAGAAATTGATGGCGCATGGGTACCAGAACCTTGGGGAGCAAAGATAATCAAAGAAACAAATAGCAGAATCTTTCTTGATGAGCGCGATTTGTGGCCAGAAGGAAAATTTGTAACTGCACAAATCATAGCTAGCACAAAATATCTACAAAATCATCCAGATGTAATAAAGAAGCTACTTGCCGTCCATGTAGAGCAAACACAATGGATAAATCAAAACAAGGAAGAGTCTTTTAGCGTTTTTAATACCGAATTAGAAAAGATTACAGGTAAAACAATTCCTGTAGATGAACTTCAAGAAGCATTTTCAAGAATGGAAATAACATATAATCCTGTTAAAGAATCCCTTTTCAAGTCAGCTAACGATGCATTTGATATAGGATTTCTTGGAGATACTAGACCAGACCTTTCAGAAATTTATGATCTGAAACTACTCAATGAAGTTTTAGAAGAAAGGGGGCTCGAGCCAATTCCATAAGAAACAAAGTGCTTGAAATTCACACAACTGTGAAATTGATGTACTTTGCAAATAAATTAAACTTGGAAATAACCTAGTATGAGTTATAGATTTGTCAAGTAAAGAACCATTTTTAGAAGCATTGGGAAAAAGGATTCTCCTTTTTGATGGAGCAATGGGAACTGAAATTCAAAAACTAAATCCCAAATCAGAAGATTTTCCTGATGGCAAAGATGGTTTCAATGATGGTCTGGTTCTAACAAGACCTGAATGGATAAAAAAGATTCATCGAAGTTATCTTGAGGCAGGTGCAGATTGTATTGAAACAAACTCTTTTGGTTCTAACAAGCTAAAGCTTGACGAATATGGATTTGGAAACCAGACAATTGAATTTAATAAAAAAATTGCAAAGCTTGCAGTAGAAGTAGCAGGTGAATTTACTGACAAGCCACGATATGTTATTGGCTCAATGGGCCCTACTGGATATTTACCAAGCTCAAACGATCCTGCACTTGGACAAATACCACTAAACGAAATAAGAGAAGCATTTGAGCTTCAAGCTGAAGGTCTAATACTTGGTGGAGTCGATGCCTTACTAATTGAAACTAGCCAAGACATCCTAGAAGTAAAGCTAGCAATCGAAGCCTGTCACAATGCGATAAAAAAGACAGGAAAAAAAGTTCCAATTATTGCAAATACAACTTTGGATAAATACGGAAAGATGTTACTTGGAACAAATATCCAAGCTGCATATACTACAGTTGCAGATATGGGAATCGATGTATTTGGATTGAATTGTTCTACAGGACCAATAGAAATGTCGCCTAGCATTAGATGGCTAAATGAGCAAAATGAACACAGATTACTTGTTGTACCAAATGCAGGAATGCCTGAAAACGTTGGTGGCAAAGCAGAATACAAAATGACTCCAGACGAAATGGCAAAGGCCTTAAAAGATTTCATTTCAAAATATGGAAAAATCAGAATTATAGGTGGATGCTGTGGTACAAACCCACAACATATAGCTGCACTCAGGAAAGTAATTGATGAAAAAGCTTAATCCAATTGGGGTTAAGTATTTAGAAAAATCGAAATAATTGATTACAATGAGTACTCCAAGAGTAAGTTCAGCACTAAAGGCAGTTGAGCTCAGGCAGTTGCCTCCTCCACTGATTATTGGTGAGCGGATAAATACACAAGGTTCTCGTAAAGCAAAACAGCTAGTGCTTAATGATGATTATGACGGCCTAGTTGATCTAGCTAGATCACAAGTTGAAGAAGGAGCACACTGTCTTGATGTATGTGTTGCAACAACTGAACGTGCTGATGAAAAAGAGTTTCTGGTAAAACTTGTAAAAAAAATCAGCTTAGAAGTTGAAGCACCACTAGTTATTGACTCTACAGATCCTGATGTCATCGAAGCTGCAATAGAACAAATTCCTGGCAAACCAATAATTAATTCAATTAATCTTGAGGGCGACGGCAGTCGTTTTAAAAAATTAGCACCATTAATGGCAAAATATGGAGTTCCTGCTATTGCTTTATGTATTGGCCCTAAAGGAATGGCAAAGACTCCCCAAGAAAAACTAGATACTGCCAAACTTTTACTTGATACAGGAAAACAATATGGCTTAAAACCAGAGCAGTTTATTTTTGATGTTCTAACTTTTACATTAGCTACTGGCGAAGCTGAATTTGTAGATGCAGGAAAAAATACTCTAGAAGGAATTAAACTGGTTAAAGAAAATCTTCCAAACTCTTTTACTGTACTTGGTTTGAGCAATATCAGCTT
>DATBIP010000047.1:0-3168 GCA_036556885.1 Nitrosopumilaceae archaeon | reverse complement strand
GTATCTTTAATTAAAAGCAATGATGTTGATACCGTCAATACATAGTACCCTATGATGAATGCATCTGATTGGAAAAATTCGAAATCCAATGCAACAAAAAGTTAGATTGATGCTATAAATATACTAGTTCCAAAAATCTGCAACATGTTTTTGGGTAAATAGTCATAAAGGCGAATCAAGTGAAAATAAGCATGCAAGAAGGAGAAGCTGCACCTGATTTTGAGCTAAAGGCAAGTGACGGCAGCACTATACATTTAGAGTCATTCAAAGACCAAAAAAATATCGTTTTATGCTTTTATCCAAAAAATCATCTTTTTGCATGTCCATCAAAAAAGGTCTTCAAAATGGCTCAAAGCGTAATTTCTGCGTATTCGGAAATTTTATCTCAAGATGCTGTTTTATTTGCAATTTCAGTTGATACTCTAGAGGCGCAGAAAAAATTTGTAGAGGAATACTCTGTCCCATATTTGCATTTAAGCGATCCCACAAAGAAAACATGTAAGATGTATGCAGGATTAAATATTGCTGGCCTTGCAAAACGCTCCACCTTTATTATAGACAAAAAAGGCATCATAAAGAAAATCTTTAGAGATTTTGACGTTGAAAATCATGGACAAGAAATTGCTAACTATCTCAAGCAACTCTGAATGTAAAATTATCCAAAATCAAACTATAAATAATAAAAACTTTGAACAATTGAAGAATTGTTAGACCTAGTTGCAAAAAAATTATTTCTAACTCGTGGAAAAGGAATTCACGAAGACCGTTTGACGAGTTTTGAGTATGCACTAAGAGATGCAGGTATTGCAGGAACTAACTTGGTTTTGATTTCAAGTATTTTCCCACCAAAGGCAAAACTCATTTCAAGAAAGGAAGGACTAAAGCTAATCAACCCTGGCCAGATTCTTTTTACAATTTATTCTAGGAACCAAACTCAAGAGCCTCACAGACTTACTGCAGCGTCAGTAGGAGTTGCTCAACCTAAGGACTCAAATCATTATGGATATCTCTCTGAATATGATTCCTTTGGGCAAACAGAAAAGGAGGCTGGAGATTATGCAGAAGATATCGCAGCGCAGATGCTTGCCTCATCGCTTGGCATACCATTTGATATTGACAAAAGCTGGGACGAAAAAAGGCAACAATGGACTATTTCAGGTGAGATCTATAAAACAGCAAACGTTACGCAAACTGCAATAGGTGATAAACAAGGACGCTGGACTACAGTTTTTGCTGCAGCAGTTTTACTTGTTTAGTGTTTTTACTCTAAATCCTTTCATGTAATATATTGCGGCGCCAGCTGCTGCCATAACTATTCCTACTAGAATTACAATTTGTAAAGAATCCATTTCAATATTTGTGGGGCTGTTTGTTTTAATTTCTTGAGTTCCATTAACAGGCCCAACCTTGAAAACAAGTTCATTCTTTGTCACTGAGAACTTTTTTCCAAAAAGATATGTTCCCTCAATTTTTTCTCCTGAGGATTGATCGAAAAACCATCCGTCGTTTGTAAATTCTGGAAAGCGTTCGCCATTTTTAATCACGTCTGGTACTATCTTGGTATTAACTTCACTAATTTTGAGCGGTTGTGGAGATAGCAAAACAACCTTTAGAAGAGAATTTAGTGGATAGAAATCCTTTGAAAAATAGTTTGAGCGTTTTAGCTCATCCGTTTTTAGAAATTCCATAGGATTGATATTTTCTATTCCTTTTGCAGTATTTGGATAATCAACTGATAATTTTAGCTGAAAAAGTGAAATTCCATTTTGTGGAATTACAGACAGCGTCATCCGAGCATCTTGTTGCTCTGATAACTTTTTTGCAAGATCATAAAACCCACCAGACTCTCTAATCTCTGGCGGAAGCAAAATAGTAGAGAACTTTTCATAAAATGTTTGAGCATCCTCACGAGGCATAGTATAAACAGCAGAAAATACGCCTTCCCCAGATACGACTCCTGATGTTTCTAATGCTTTGCCAGTTTCATCTTTATGATGTATAAAGACCGAATGAAACTCTGCACTAGTATCAAATGCATCATTAATGTCACCAATTAACGAATCTCCAATCTGTCGCCCTGTATCTTGGATTGCCGTTATTCCACCTGTAATGTTCTGAATTGACATGTTAATCATAATACAACTCTCATCAGGCGGTACCCCGAGAACACACTGTTCCTCACTTGTTATGATGACTGAACGAACCTTTTCTGTTTCTTGAATCTTTTTTACAAGCTCTGTAGGAATTCTGATTTCTTGGTTACTTGTAGTCTGAAGTGCAATAGCTGCAGTTACGTTATTTGATATTTTCTGGTCTATTAGTATTTGAGCAGTCTCCTGAAATGTGGCAAGCTTTGGCTCCTGTGCATAAACTTGAGTTGTACTGAAAAAAATTGTAAAAATGAAGAACAAAATAAGGAATCTATTCACATCAAGCACAATTTGGTTTGAAACTATTAAGGTTGCTATCCCTTTTTCTATTCTTATGAGAAAACGGCGTCAAACAAACTAAATATTTTAAAAAGTTTAAATTTAGTTAACATCTCTTTGAGTTTGACATCGGTTCAAACCGAAGGGGAACAAAGACTGACAGCCAAATGCGTTTACGGCTGTCAGTCGCTTTTATTTAAGAAATAATTTTTAATTTATGTCTGATAACTCTTTGACTTGTTCTTGAACATAATCAAAGCCATCTTGCCAAAATCGTGACGAGCCTATGTCTATTCCATATTCATCAAGTAACTCTTCTGGTTTTTTAGAGCCTCCAGCCGCTAAAATAGAAATGTAGGAGGGAACAAAATCTGCGCCTTCTTTTTTGTATCGTTGAAATAGCGATAAAGCAAGCAAATTGCCAAAAGAATACGCATAGCAGTAGAAAGGTGAATGGTAAAAGTGAGGAATACAGCTCCATTCTATAGCAAAGTCATCTGACATATCAACAGAACTTCCAAACTGATCCTTTAAATTTTGCAAATATGTTTTTGAAATCTCATCAACTGTAGTACTTTGTGCGATTTGCTTGTGTGCTTCAATTTCAAATAATGTAAAAAATGACTGTCGCATAATTGTTGCATAAAGATCATCAATTTTCTCAGAAAGCATAATTTTTTTCTCATCTGTTGAAATTTTATCAGCCAGATTATCATACAAGAGCAATTCAGAAAAAGTA
>DATBIP010000046.1:0-5440 GCA_036556885.1 Nitrosopumilaceae archaeon | reverse complement strand
CTAATTCTTTTGGTCCAGGTACTTTTAAAACAATTTTTTCTTGACCGTTCCACCAAGTTTTAAACCAATCTGGATGAGATTTTCTAACACTTTCAGCACCTAAGACACATGCGTGACCAACTTGAGCTGCAATCTTACCTTTGCCCATTTCAAGATCGGTTCTAACTACAATTACTTGCTTTATGTGACTCATGACTAGAATGATAAAACAGGTAGATGAAAAACTTTTGAATTAAATTATTCTATAATAATTAGTAATTATGTATTATGATGTAGTTATAGCAGGTGGAAGTATTGCAGGTCTTTTATGTGCAAGGGAGATTGCAAAAAATGGCCACAGCGTATTAGTTTTAGAGGAAGATTATGAAATAGGTTCTCCTGAGCACTGTGGGGGATTAGTAAGCACACAAGGTCTTGAAGAGCTTGAAATCATTCCACATAGAAAAACCTTGGAACACTTTATTGAATCAGCAGAAATTTTTTCACCGGGAGGCAAAAGCATCCTAATAGATTCAAAAAAACAGAATATAGTTGAAATTAATAGAAGGGACTTGGATAAACAAATTGCTTATCAGGCAACAAAATATGGTGCGGAGATTAGAGTAAAAACAAGTTTCAAAGAAGTTACAGATAATGGAGTAAATACTTCTGACGGTAAGATAGATTGTAAAATTATTGTAGATGCAAGGGGAGTTTCATCCATTATTAACAAAGATAGAACAGGGATACTATCATCAGCTCAGTATGAAGTTTATGCAAACTGGATAAAGAAAGGACATGTAGAAGTATATCTTGATCAAAAAAAGTATCCAGGATTTTTTGCTTGGATAATTCCATCTTCAAATGGCTCTGGAAAGGTCGGAGTAGCTGGAAGAGGCATAAACTCTGCTGAGGTTCTTGAAGAATTTATTAAAAAAAAAGGGAGCTATTCCATAATTAGAAAAATTTTTGCACCAATATGGATTAAAGGACCTATCGACAAGTTTGTTTCAAAGAATGTAGTTGTAATTGGAGATGCTGCTGGACAAACAAAACCAACAACAGCAGGTGGTATTTTTTCATGTGGAATGGGCGGAGTTTTAGCTGGTAGATCAATTTCAAAATTCCTCAAATCTGGAAATTCAGATGATCTTGAGGAATATCAAAAATTGTGGAATAAAAAATTTGGGAAAGAGTTTGAAAAACAATTACTAGTAAGAAAAATACTTGAACGATTTGATAATGACACTATTGATAAATTATTTGGCTCTATTACTCCTGAGATCTTAAAAGATATTTCAAGTAAAGATGATTTTGATTTTCATACAAGCTCAATTCTTAAACTGCTTGGAATAAAGGGTTCATTAAAAGCAGCACAGATTCTAATGGCAAGTGAAATGAAAAATCTATTATCCTAAATTTGGGGTTTTCAGGTAAGGAAGGTATAAATTCGACAATCAAAGTTCAGCTGATCATGTCATCTACAATCTCTTTGCCAGTATGCAGTTGTTGTCATAGGCACATAATGCCAAATGATAAATCTGTAAAATTCAACTGTCCAAACTGTGGTTCAATTCTGATATGGAGATGTCAGAGTTGCAGAGAAGCTGCAAGATCTTATATTTGTAAATCATGTAGTTTTAGAGGACCTTAGCAATATGGCGCAGCTACTCCTTATAGTAAAAATTCTCCCTACTGGAACAGAAGTAGACCTTGATGAAGTTGCAAAAAAAATCCAATCTGTCCTAACAGGAGGCATTAAATTAAAAAGATTTGAGAAAGAACCGTTAGCTTTTGGATTACACTTCCTTAAAGGGGAGTTTATCGTAGATGATAAAGAAGGCCAAATGGATCTATTGGAAAACTCTGTGAGAAGTGTCGAAGGAGTAAGTGAGTTTGAGGTATTGAATATGAGCCGAATGTCTGTTGATATGAAGTAATATGGGTATGCCAAAAAAAGATGAACCATTACAAATGAGGATTGATGAAGCAAAGCAAAGAGATATTGGAAAAAAACGTGCTAGAATCGGCCCTGAAGCAATGGATTATCTCAAAGCTGCTCCCGGCGATGTAATTGAGATTACTGGAAAAAAATCAAGTTGTGCAATAGTTTGGCCTGCTGATGAGGATGAAAAATTTCCTGATGTAATAAAAATAGATGGTCAAACTAGAAAAAACATTGGAGGAGCATTAAACGATATTGTTAAAATAAGAAAGGTCACTACAAAAATTGCAAAATCTGTCGTTTTGATGCCAGTAAACGATGTCGTAACGGTTGACAAAGAATTTACTGATTTTGTAAAAAATCGACTCAAAGGACTGCCTCTTTCTCATGGTGATGAGATTTCTGTGATGATTCTTGGAAATTCCATGGATTTTAAAATTAACAAGATTTCTCCAAAAGGTGTAGTAAAGATTGATCGTTCTACTGCACTTACAATTCTTGAAGAAACATCGATTGATAGAAAGATTCGTGTAACTTATGAAGAAGTTGGTGGATTAAAAACAGAAATTAAGGCAATGAGGGAGATAGTTGAGCTTCCCTTAAGGCATCCTGAACTTTTCAGTGGATTGGGGATAGAACCGCATAGTGGAATTTTGTTGTACGGGCCACCTGGATGTGGTAAAACATTGATTGCAAAAGTACTAGCAAGTGAATCAGAGGCTAACATGTATTCAATTAATGGTCCCGAAATAATGAACAAGTATTATGGCGAAACTGAAGCAAGATTGCGTGATATTTTCAAAGAAGCAAAAGACAATTCTCCCAGTATTATTTTCATTGATGAGATAGATGCAATTGCACCTAAACGAGAAGAAGCTTATGGTGATGTAGAAAAAAGAGTAGTAGCACAGCTTTTAGCTTTAATGGATGGTTTAACTGATAGAGGAAATGTCATTGTTTTAGGTGCGACAAATCGACCAGATAGTGTCGACCCTGCGCTTAGAAGACCTGGAAGATTTGATCGTGAGGTGGAAATCTCGGTTCCTAACGAGGATGGAAGATTAGAAGTTCTCCTAATTCATACTAGAGGAATGCCAATTGCTGAAGATGTCAATTTAAAAAGCCTTGCTTCAGAACTCCATGGATATACTGGTGCAGACATTAAATCACTTTGTCGCGAAGCTGCAATGAAATCAATTAGACGTTATCTTCCAGAAATTGATTTAGAAAGTGAAAAAATTCCTGCTGAAATTTTAAAATCCATGGAAATTCGCTTAATGGACTTTTACGATGCAATGCATGAAGTGGTACCAACTGCAATGAGAGAATTTTATGTTGAAAGACCAAAAGTTTGGTGGCAAGATGTAGGTGGTTTGGATGAAACAAAACAAGCACTCAAGGATAACTTGATTCTTGCTATGAAAGAACCAAGCAAATTCTTGAAAATGGGAATTAAACCTCCTAAAGGAGCATTGCTTTTTGGACCGCCAGGGTGCGGAAAAACATTGCTTGCAAGAGCATTAGCTACTGAAAGTGGAGCAAACATGATCCTTGTTCGTGGTCCTGAAATTTTATCAAAATGGGTTGGTGAATCTGAAAAGGCAATTAGGGAGATATTTAGAAAAGCTAAAGCATCATCTCCATGTGTAGTAATATTTGATGAATTAGATTCACTTGCACGATACAAGACAGGTGAGATGAATGGAGTTGGAGAAACAATACTAAGCCAATTATTAACAGAGATGGAGGAGGGTACTTCATCAAGAGTTGTCGTAGTGGGAATAACAAATAGACCAGATTTACTTGACAATTCCATGTTGAGAACTGGTAGATTAGATTTGATGCTTTACGTGCAACCTCCCGATGAAAAAGGTAGATTAGAGATCATCAAGATTCTAACAAGCCAAATGCCTCTGGCAAATGATGTTAAATTAAAAGAAATTGCAGTGGCTACACAAAACTATTCTGGAGCAGATATCGCAGCACTTTGTCGAGAAGCTGCTGTACATGCAATGCAAAGTAATGCTACAAAGATAGACAGTGCTGACTTTGTTGCGGCATTAAAAAAGGTCAAACCATCAATTACAAAAGAAGTAGAACAGTGGTATGGCAACTTGAGGGAAAGTATTTCAAATGTTGTTCCAAAGACAATAGATAAAACATTTTACGGTTAAAATGACAAACATGCCTCTAAAAAACACGATATTTGATATCATAAAGGAAAATGTTTCATTAACAGATGTTGAACTTTCAAAAAAACTTACAAAAGAGGGATTAGTGGTTCCTGAAGACAAGTTCAATAAGACATTGCTAGATCTAGAAATTCTTGGATTAGTAAAAGTTTCATGGCTAACTAAGGATACTAGAAGAATTGAATTAGTCACTGAGAAAGAAGAAATCGATGAAATAGAATCACAAAACCAAGAAATGATAGAAAAAGATTATGAAGCTAGTTTTCCTGGTACTGAAAATTAATTAATTTTGTAAAACTAAAATCTAAAGTGAAAAGCTGCATCTAATGCAATTCCCACAAAAATTATTGTAAGATAAGGTGCAGTAACCTTGTATGCTTTCCATGCAAATTCAGAAGTGGGGTTTTTTGTAAGTCTGTAATGATATGCAAGCATTAATCCTCCAGAAACTGCAGCTACAATAAGATAAACAATTCCTAGACCAAACACATACAACATCAAAGAATATGGAAGTAGGATTGCAGTATTGACTAAAATATAGTTTGAAGTTTTTTGCATTCCAATCACCACTGGCAACATAGGCACTTTTGCTTCTGCATAATCATCACGTATCTTCATTGCAAGACACCAAAAGTGAGAAGGCGTCCAAACAAAAACAAGAAAACCAATTAAGAATCCTAAAATGTCCATAGAACCTGTTGCTGCAGACCAACCTGCCATTGAAGCTGCGCTACCAGCAAATCCACCAATTACAATATTTGAAGAGTTGAGTCGCTTTAACCAAATTGTATAAATTACAACATAAAAAAAGATCCCAAGCGCAATAAAAAAAGTTGATACGAGATTAAGTGTTATACCGGCATAGATTACTGAAGCTGCACTCACAACACTTCCATAAATTAGAACATGTTTTGCCTTCATTCGTCCCGAAGGGATTGGTCTTGTACTTGTTCGCTTCATTATAGGATCGATATCTTTGTCATAATAGTGATTTAATGCGCTGGAACCAGCAGAAGCAAGCGAACCTGCAATAATGATATGCAATAGCCCCCAATAGTCAAGAGGAGGTCCAACTAATTTGCTTGCAGCAAACATTGAGGTTACTGCAGTAATTACAAGCAAAACTACAATTCTTGGTTTAGATATTTCTAATACTTCTTTTATTCCCAAACTCGCTTTAAGCCATTTTTATAGGAATTTAATTTCTTCGACTAGGATCTTGATAGTTTCAAAAGAATTAAGTATATCACAACTTCCACCTAGCACAAATGAGTAATTGGGACCTTATGATGCCTGGAATGGGTCTTGTAGCAATCGGAATTGC
>DATBIP010000045.1:0-20997 GCA_036556885.1 Nitrosopumilaceae archaeon | reverse complement strand
TAGGTAATAAAAATCAAAAATACTTTATATTTGGCAAAAAAGAATTTTTCTAATTGGCAAGTTATAAAGGAACTTATTCAAATGAACAATCATTAAATTTTGTAATTCCTATAATGCTAATTCTTTTCCTTGGGATAGTTTTTGTAATGACACAGCGTGCAGGTGTTGGATTTGTAAGTTTCATCTTAGTTGGGGCAGCAGCTTTTACTATGATTTATTGGGCATTTGTACTCAAAAAGATGACAAAGGAACAAAAACCAAAGTATTCCGCAAGAGAACAAGAAACCAAAAGTTGGGTTTATGATCTGATTAAAGGAGATGATGAAATTATTTTTGTTGCAGAAGTTCCAGGTCCTGAAGATAAAGTGATGGTCAGATTAATTGATGGTATTCTTTACATTCGAGGTTCCAGTAATTTTTCAAAAGAAGTTCCAATTGAAGGTTCAAACGAAATGAAGATTTATGATTTTAAATATAGAAATGGAGTACTTACACTCCGAATTAAAAAAACTATAGACTCTTAGCTAACTCTAGTTTTTCTGGGAGATATTTGTCAGTAATATTTGTAAGGCCGTATTTTGAAAATGCTTCTAGCTCTGCTTTTCGTTTTATTTCCTTGAAAACTTCTAATTGCTTTTTCCAGTTTCCTTCTTGATATCTAGGATCCTTTTGTAAATCACTAATTCTTTTGATGTCTGATTCTGTCATAGGTATGGTTGGAAGTTTGTATTTTTCTATATCAGTTGCCCAAACACCAAGCCATTTTGCATCTGGAACGGTAAGTTCTCTAAGATGTGCAGCGTTAGCAGAACCCGATTTGATTACCATAGCAATATGTTCACCATAAACATCTCCGTCAGTTAAGATTACTACAGGTAATCCCAATTGATCATGTAATCGTTTTAGCAAGTATCTTGTGGAACGAGGGGCTTGTCCTGCGGTATCAATAATTATTGCTTTAAATTTTTTGTCCACTTTTTCTTCAACAAATCGTGTAAACAATCCACCCTTCTCTATTGCAATAACTAATTCGGCACTTGTATCAACGAGTTCAGCGCTGCTTAAACTTGGTCCAATTAGGTATCCGTCAGGATGATCAGATAGATTGGATCTTTTACCTTCATAACCTGGAACAGTATATTCTATGGTAAGGTCACCAAAAACGCTACTTCTCTCTTCAGGAAAAATATGTAAATCTTCTCTTGGCCGTGTCAGAACTGCCTCTAAATCCACAATAATATTATCTGATTCTGGCTGGTCTTCAAAATCAATTTCAAATGCTTGAGAGGAATAGTAGATATCTCTAAGAGTGGATGATTTTTTTTCTTTAACCAGTCTATTTGCAAAAAAGGCTAACCACATTAACTGCGTAAATGAACGAAGCTGTGACATGTTCCGTGAGCTTCTCAGGCTTGCATTAGAACCAAGAACATATTGTCTTAATTTTTTGTCATATACTATATTACTGACGGATCTACTTGGGACAGAAAACGAAGGAAATTTTCCCTTTTCAATATCTTCATAAATTTCGAGTCCTTTATTTGTCAAAAGTTGTTCAAGAGATTTTCTTTTCTCTTCTGCAGATTTCTTAAGAGACTCTTTACGCTTCTGTTTCAATAGTATCTCCTCCCTCCTTTAGCATTTTTTTATAGTCTGGCTCTTTTTTCTTGCCAGCAAGCTCAGTACAAAACATGGCAATAAGTGGCAAGTATTTTGAATAAAGATTTGCTCTCTTTTTTGCCATCTCTGCCTGTCCCCTTTTTGACATGTACGAAGATAATTTTCGAGCCAAAAATTGCAGTCCAAGTCTTAGCTCTCGTTCAATTTCTTGTCTATCTGCAACATTTTCTTTTCCTACTGTTTTATACGGAATTCTTGTGGAACATATGTGAGATACTATAACTAATGGTGAATCTCCCTTGACTTTGTATCTAGTCCAATCGGTTTCGTTTACAACTTTTAACACTACATCACTTCCTTCATCGTAAAGTAACGGAATTCTATTGGCAAATCTATACACCTTGGTACCTCCAGGAGGGATGGCTCCTCCATATGCAATTCCCATTTCCACTACAAACGGAAATCCAGAATAAGCTGATGCTCCACGTTGTATTACAGCGATAAAATCAGGATTAAAAAAAGCCTTCATTCCCTTTTCTAAAGGCTCCTCTCCAAGTGGAGCAAGACAACTAGGATCAGGAGATAAGAAAGTAGGAAATTTTAGTAATGAGTCACTAAGTTTTACTAGTTCTTGGTTAGTCATAGTACCAATTCGTTTTTCTGGTTTAAAGCCTGCAAACTCTACGAATTTTTCAGCTGTTGTTCTTCCCACTCTTTGAAATCTCTTAGTTAGAAATGACACTAACATTTCTCCTTGTACAGTATTTGCAAGTTGTCTATAGTAATCACTATCAGGATTCATGTCAATGGTGAAGGATTTTGATTCTCCAAAATCCCAATATGTTAGTTTTTTGTTTGAAACATCAATATCATCGATGCGAACTTTGCTTAATTTGTCAAAATCCATTTTGAGAAATGACATTACTGCAATTACAACTCTAACATTACGAGATAAAGCAGACCAACGTTTTTTAGCTCGTTCCATAATTTCTGTATGACTAAGATCCTTCTTTTTTAATCCTAATTCTGATCGAACCTTTTCAATCATTTTATTATCAACAGTTGGAATAGAAAACTTTGAATCGGTAACCATTCTTTTGATGGTTTCAACATCAACTCCGTAAGGGTGTGGATTAATGATAGTTGGTGCAGGTGGCATTGTTCTTACGATTTTTGTATAACGGAATTTTTCATCTTTTGGATCATCAAAAGTCATCGTAGCATAAGGGGTGATTAACGAAGTTTGATATACATAATCACGAATTTTTTGGCCTGCTTTAGAATAATCTCCTTCTAAACAGATACTAACTGATAAACCAGTTTTTGATGTTTCACGAGTTTCGTGTTTTAATATTATTGGCTTGTTTTTTTGAATGTCTAACATCATTTCAAATTCGTCTTGAATTTTTCCATCAGATGAACTTTTTACATAAACAGGCTTGTTAGTTGTAATTTGTCCATAAAGGATTGCCATGGTTGCTCCTAGTCCAAACATACCTCTTGCTTGCTTGAGCCCAAACTTTGAACCATAAAGAACCGTTCCAAAAGCTAGAGGGACGTGCTTTGATTCTATTCCAGGACCATTGTCTTTTACTGTAAGTATGTACGGTTTAGGGTCGGGCTGTTCAGGATCAACTGCCTTTATTGAGAGGTGAACATCAGGTAGTATTCCTTTTTGATCACAGGCATCAAGGGCATTTTCAACAAATTCACGTACTGCTGTATAAAGAGATCTTGTGGGATTACTAAAACCAGCTAAATCACGATTTCTATAAAAAAATTCACTTGGAGAAATTTGATCAAAAATTTCTTTAGAAGACATTTTGATTTTCCCACAATCTTAATTTCTCTAACTTATTTCGTCGCTTAACTGCCTCCAGCTTACTGTATACTGCACCATGCATACTTCCACCAGAAAGAGAAGATATTGCGTTAACTGCAAGTTTAAGTTGAGTTGGAGAACCAATGATTGCAACAGTTCTACCATATACTGAGATTTTAGTACCACTAAGATTTTCCATATTTGTCCTCGCCTTACCACCTTCTCCAATAATTCTCCCTTTTATCCTTTCAACTTGTGCAGGTGATTTTCCTACAAACTCCCTTAGATCTATTACATGTAATGCATTTTCACCAGTTAGTAATTTCATTGCATTCTCTGGAGAAAAGCCTCTACCTATTGCTATTACAATTTCCATTGCCTTAAATGGTTGGATATCATCAATCTTTCCTATTCCACTAATCAGAGTTTCTCCTGTTTCACTATCAACTTGTAATTTTACAGAGCAAGCTCGTTCGATTTTTGACTTTATTTCACCAGATTTACCAATAAGGACACCGATCCTATCTGTTGGAATTCGAATTAATTTTTCAAAGCTCATTTTGTAACCTTTAACAAGACATCTGAAGGATGATCAACTGTTAGTCCTCGTTTAACAAAGAATTTTGAGATATTATTAATGTCTCGCTTAAGAAATTCAATTGCGTTTGGATGTTTTAGATCAACAGCTGAGCCAAGATCAAAAAGCACTAGCCCATTTTCCGTTTTGAAAATATTATATTCAGAAAAATCCCCATGTACTAATTTGGCCTCCTTGTAGAGTCTTCTAAGCATAGAAATTGCTGATTCGTAGTCATGTTGATCTACTTGGGTTTCCAAAAGAGTTTTGGCTGGAACTCCATTTTTTCCAACGAATTCCATTACAAGAATATTTTTAGTTACGTGTATTGGTTTTACGACTGGAAGACCCTTGTTATAGCATTGGGATAAATTTCTGAATTCTTTTTGTGCCCAAAGATAGACCAGATTTTTTGTGCCTTTTTTTATTCGGGAAAAACGTGGGTCGCCTATAATGTAAGGGGCACGTTTTTTGAAATTTGAGGTAGTTACAAGATATACCTTTAATGCAATATTTGTTTTATTTTCATCCACTGCCCAAAATAAAACAGATTCTTTTCCAGCTTTAACAACTCCGTTGATATATGATACAATATGTGATTTTATCAAATCATATAATGCCATTACGGTTAGCTTATCAAGAACTTCATTGACTACTTTGTTACTCTTAAAACCATCTTCAAAAATTTTTTTTCGTCTTGATTTTTTATCTAGTTTATTTTCAATTCTAGATTCTAACTTATCATTTAATTCATCAAACGACATTTTTTCTATTCATTTACTAAGTAAAATTGATTTCCGTATAATTAGAAATCCTTTGGTAAATGGCCATTTTGTTTTAACCAATCAACTTGTCCAAGAGTAAATCGCCAAACAATATCTCCTCGTTCTGTCTCTTTAAAATCCCATGGAGCAATAATTACGATATCATTATCACGTATCCATATTCTTCTTTTTAGTTTTCCTCTAATTCTACCTCGTCGTGTAATATCGTCAGTACATTTTACTAAAACTTGATCACTTCCCAAGAGCTTGATTACTCGTCCAAGAAGTTCGCCTTGTTCAGGTAATCTTATTTCTTTTAATTCACTTTCATTTAGGACTTTACGTTTTCCCACAGTAAATATGATTTTGTTTTGTATATAATTGTGGTGCTTTATATTTTGAAAACAATTAGAAAAGGAACACCGTCAATTTCTTTGATTCCTTTTTGCGAACCAATTCCCAAGCTAATTGACAGAGAGACTGTTTCTTTTCCAACCATGTTAATTGAAGAACATTTTTTCATAAGATTTTTAGCTTCATCTTTGTCAACAAGACGTTCACCGTAATAGCTTTTACTAATATTCATCTTGAATTTATCATCAACGACATTTTTTCCAAGTAAGTGTGCATCACAAATGTTAAGCATCAATTCATTTTGATGATTTGTAACGCGAACAGAAAATAGCATTTATGCATATTTACCTTTTAGTGGCGATTTAGCTCCACATGCTTCACAAATTAAAAATGGAATTCTTTTTTCCTTCTCTATCCTTGTATCAGGACTGGTACATGTGGGACATTCGACATAATCTTTAAGGTAAATTTGAAATAAACGCGTAAAATCTTCAGGATCTCTTTTCCCTACAAATATGGCTTTTTCACCCATACGTTCGGCAGGGACAGCAAACTCCTTTGAAAGATATTGAAGAATTTTTTCTGGATCGCGCCTTAGTACTTTAGAGAAATCTAGGAAATTTCGTAAAAAGGTTCTTTGTCCTTCCCACATTATATCAACTGGAGGTAATTCAAATCTCTTATCCGTTCCTTTTTTTTTCTCAGTTAAGTTACCTTGAATACGCTTTAGTAATTTTTCATATTCAGCTTTTGCCATTGGAAATAATATTACAGCATACCCTATATGGGTTTAATGTAAAAAAGAAAACGGGGTCTAAAGTTTACCTATTCGGAAAACATTAGTTCCGCAATGAGGACATGTACCTTTTGCTGCAGGTCGTCCATTTTTTAATTTTGTTTCTTTTGGATCTTTCATCTCAATTTTTTTTCTGCATTTAACGCAGTATGCTTGTACCATTCTAACAAATCACAAACTAGGTTCTATTTAGGAGGAGGCTGTAAAATTATTTTAACTATACACTGGATGAGTGTATGTTTTATAATTAATGTTCAAATAACTTTTCAATAATTTTCATATAAAATCAAAAAAATATACTAAATTTGTCAAAGATTTAATTTAGATTTATGATTTTAATGTAAATTAAAAAAATGAAAAAATCTCTCGAAATACAGTCAGTTATAAACAGCATAAAATCTGTGATAGTTCATTGGCAACAAAAAAAGGAATTATAGTTACTGTAATTATTTTAGCGGCAATTACTGGAGCAAGTTTTCTTGTGTGGTTAATTCCGCAGAATAGTGAAACTAAACTTGTGATTACCGATTTTGGTGCTCATTTAGATAATGTAAAAGAGATTCATTCAACTATTCAAACAGAAATTGATAAAGAATTTCAGAATTTACTAAATGGAGAAATTACACCTAAAGAATATATTGAAATTGCTGAGATTTCATCGTCTCAAATAACTTCTCAAATTATGACACTTGTTGAAAGCAAAGCACCATCAGAATGGTATGAGAGTTATCTAAATTATATTGGAGCACTTCAAAAATTTAATTTACAAATAAGAGAAACGATGGTGATTGCAACAATGATGGATGAAGGTAAAGATTCGTCTGAAATTCAAGAAATTCTAGAAAAAATTGACTCGTTAAAAACAGATTCCAAAATATTGGTTGTGGCTTCTGATGAAGCAAGACCGTAGTTTTTAATATTAGCCTGAAAACCGAACTGTAATAATTTCATTAGTAGGAAATTGTTAAAAAGTTACTTTGTAATATGGATATTATTGTCTCAAAATACTAGTAAACTCGGCAAGGAAGTAAACGCTACTATTGCTAGTAGACTACTAGTCATTTGTGTTGATAGGGACAATGATTTAGGAGAAAAGACTGGGATAGAAACTCCAGTAGTTGGAAGAGATGCTTGTATAATGGCTGCACAAAGGCTTGCATTAGAGGATCCGGAGGATGCGGATTCCAATTCGATTTTTTATGCTATTAAAACCTATGAAGATTTGCTAAGCAAAGGCTATCAAACAGAAATTATTGCAGTTGCTGGAGTTGAAGATCGCGGAGTTCAGGCAGATGAAAAAATTGCCCGCGAGATAAGACAGGTTTTAGAAAAATTTTCGGCAAACGGAGCTGTGATTGTTTCAGATGGGGAAGATGATGAAAGTGTCATTCCAGTAATACAGAATGTTCTCCCAGTTGTATCAGTACAACGAGTAGTAATGAAAGTTAGTAGAAGCGTTGAGTATTCCTATGCGGTTTTTGGAAAATATTTGAAAATGATTGCATATGATTCAAAATACTCAAAATTCTTTCTTGGCGTTCCAGGAATTTTACTTTTGATCGGTGGTATTGGAACTATTTTTGGTTACACTGCTGAAATTTTTGCTGTTCTAATTAGTATTCTTGGTGCGGCATTTCTTATAAGAGCATTTGATGTGGATAAGGCTTGGACAAGATTAACAAAACCTACACCAGCTGGATTCATTAGAATTTTTACATTGGTTACAGGAATAATTTTGATGATTTCATCAGTTATTGCAGGACTTGTATTTCTTGAGCCAAGAATTAGTCCCGAGACGCAATTAATTGAGGCGGTAACAAATAAGATTATCATAGGAGAATTTATTGCAAATGTACTTCCAATTTTGTGGATAGGATTAGGTTCTATCTTTGGTGGGATTTTACTAAGTAATTGGCTAGGAGGTAGTTTGAAAAAAATTAGTGATGTATTGAGATTAGTAGTTCTAGCAGCAATCTATCCAACAGTTGCCCAATTTACAAATATTCTAATTAATGATGAGAGTGCTTTTTCACTAGTACCTCCACTATTGGCTGGATTAGTAATAACACTGATATCAGCAACCTTATTGTTCCGAAAGTATAGGAAACATAAGGGTGGAGAGATATTAACGGAGTAAAAAAACTAGCCTTTCATTTATCTGGATTATACAGAGTATACTCTAAAAAATTAGAAAAGGAAATTCGTGATGGGGATATCCCAAATCACGTAGCAATCATACTAGATGGTAATAGAAGATGGGCTAAAAAAAATTTAATGATTTCTAAAAATGGTCACTGGAAAGGAGCTGACGCAGTAGAGAATCTTTTAGATTGGTGTGAAGAATTTGATATTAAAATTATTACACTTTATGTGTTATCTGTAGAGAATCTAGATAGAGGAGACTTGGAATTAGACTATCTTTATGATTTGATTAAGAATCGATTAGAAAAACTCTACAATGATCCTAGAATTCACAAAAATAAAATGAGAGTAAAGGCTATTGGAAAAATTGAGTTACTACCTGAACCAATTAAAGATGTATTACATAGATTAGACGATGCAACAAAAGACTACAAAGATCACTTTCTAAATATTGCAATAGCATATGGGGGACAAAATGAATTAGTAGATGCTGTTAAAAAAATTGGTGAAAAAGTAAAAAATGGAACTCTTGATGTTGAACAAATTGATAAGGAAGAAATTGAATCCAATCTTTATACATCACATCTTCCCCAGTCTTCACCTGACATGATTTTACGCACTTCTGGTGAAAAACGATTAAGTGGTTTTCTAATGTGGCAGAGCGCATATAGCGAATTGGTTTTTATGGATATATTTTGGCCAGAGTTTAGAAAGATCGACTTGATGCGAGCCATAAGAACATTTCAAAAAAGAAAACGCAGACTGGGAAAATAACAATAATAATAACTAATCATAGAGACCGGTTACTTGAAAGAAGAAAATTCTGCTGGAGTGGTAATATATATTAAAAAACCTGATGGGAATCATTTTCTACTTTTACATTATCCCACCGGACATTGGGATTTTGTAAAAGGAAAAATCGAATATGGAGAAACATATCATCAAACAGCATTAAGGGAAACAAGAGAAGAAACTGGAATATCTGATTTAGAATTTGTTGAAGGATTTGAAGAAAAAATTAATTATTATTTTCAAGTTGAAGGAGAATTGATCTATAAAGAGGTAGTTTTCTTTTTAGCAAAAACAAAAACAGACAAAGTAAATGTTTCACATGAGCATTTAGATTATACTTGGCTCAAGTATGATGAAGCGTTAGAGAAATTAACTTATCCTAATGCAAAAAATATTCTATCAAAAGCAAATATTTTACTCAGAAACACTTAGTTTTTGAAACTCTCTTGCTTCATTTACAGGATTCTTTGCATTAAGAATACTTCTGCCAACTATGAGAAAGTTTGAACCTGCATCAAGTACTTTTTTAATATTTCCACCCTGAGTTCCAATTCCTGGTGAATAGATATTCAAAGTTCCTTTCGTTTTTTTATTACAATATTTAATAATTTCAGGATATGTAGCACCAACAATTATTCCATCAACTTTTGCAGAAATTGATGATTTTAAAAATAATTGATAAAGTGGGATTGGTGTTTTTGAATTGGCTATGTTTACTTTCATGTCGTAGGATAATTTTGCTTCTGGTGCACTCATGTGACAAAGTGCAATGATTCCTTTATTTTTTGTATGAGCCATGTCAACTAGTTTTTTTAAAGCTGTATGACCCATGATTGGATTTACAATGACAGCGTCAAAGCCAATATTCCAAAGATTTTCTAGAGTTACTTTATTTGTGTTACCAATATCATTTAATTTAATGTCAGCGATTGTTTGAAGGTTATTTTTGTGCGCAAGTTTGTTAATGTTACTAATTTCATTGAATCCTAATGGTAATAAAAGATGAAAATTAAATTTAATACCACAAAGGAATTGGCTTAATGTTTTAATATTTTGAATTGTTTTTTTTTCTAAATTTTTAGTGGAATTTGAATAATCATTAGCAAGAATAACTTTGCCCTTATCTTTTGCTATAAGATTAATTCTAGTTTTGAATGTGGCCATAATTGACCAAGGGATGGGTTTCTTTTAATTTTATTATTTTGATATAAGAATACCCGTGTTCCTGTGGGGTTTGAACAAATGATGGCTCTGTTCCATTATTTGTAGAGTATTTTAGGAAGGGTTTTTCAGGGTCTTTATTGAGAACTACGTGACAGAAATAAGATGCTCCCTCTTCATTAAAATTCATAAAAACTCCCATCAGCCATTTTCCATTATGTGGGAATGCAAATAACGGAAATGGGGAATCTTCAAAGCCATAACTCAATTTTGCGAGGCTAGCAAGATCCTCTAACTCAATTGGGTGATATTTTTCTTCAGAACCATTTCCAGCTTTTAGATTATCTGGAAGAGATTTTATCATCACGATAGGAGAATATAGTCGTGCAGCATCTGAGGTAGAGTTTACGACTGTAGAGTGTTCTCTACCTGATTTGAATTCATATGACAGATAGTGACCTCTATTATCAATAGGCGTATAGTAAATTATCGGTTTTTCTTTGAGTAAATCCATCTGTACTGAGAGAACCTCTTTTCCTTCGTGTTCATGAAGGAATGATACGCGTGGAATTCGCTCTAAAGCACAAACTAGTCGTGAAAATTCCAAAGGTGAATCAACTTGAATGTATGAAGGTTGTTTGTCCACATCTCTTTTTGAAGTTTAACTAAATTAAACTTAACCAAAAAATTTGAGGCTAATTTATTTTCTAATATCTATTATATCATTTACATTTGGTCCTGTGCCAATGAGTGTAACAGGAACGTGAAGATTCACTTCAATTTTTTTTATAAATGATTTTGCTTCATCGGTAAGTGCATCAAATGAAGTTTTATGCGCACAGTCTGGATACAGAACATCTAATTTGGTAATGGCAATTTGAGTTGCGCTATTGAGCATGATTGCTCTTTGAGCCAATTCAAAATCAAATTCAGCAGCACGCCTAGAACGCCCAGTCACGGTTCCTACCTCTGCCCATCCTTTTTTGGATGTCTCTTCAGGCGTGAGCTCATTCTTCATAGGTCCTGTACCTACTCTAGTCACGTATGACTTGAAGACTACTAGAACATCATTGACCTTCTTTGGGCCTAATCCAATATCAGCACATATTCCTGAGGCTGTAACGTCTTTTGAGGTAACATATGGATATGTTCCATGCCATAATGAAAGATGCGTCCCTTGAGTACCTTCAACAAGTACATTCTCATTAGAATCAAGTGCCAAGTTTATAGCACTTGGGACATCCTCCAAGTAGGAAGAAAGTGATTCTATGTCTTTTGCCAGCTTTAGAGTTCTCATAGCTCTCTCTGCATTGGCAGGACCCGTTCCCGAACCTGTACTTCCTATGGTTTCTTTTAATCTTCCTTTAGAATCTTGAGATAGGTGTGTTTGTTCGATTATTCCACAATTTCTATCAACAAAAGATCTATCTGATACTCCAAAATCATTTATTTCTTTTAATAAAACATCTGGATTGATTACGACTCCTGGTCCGATCATAACTTTAGATTTTTTATTTAAGAATCCACTTGGCAACATACGAATTTTGTAAATTTTGTCACCATCTTTTACAGTATGACCTGCGTTAGGTCCTGCTCCTCCTCTTACTACAATAGAAGGGTTATCCTTCAAAGCAAGGTAAGAAATTATTTTTCCCTTACCTTCATCTCCAAAGAACCCACCAACCACAACTGTTGAAGGCATACAAGTGAGGCGTTGCTAGACGATGTATTTAAGCTAAATTATCTCTCCACCATTTTAATATCCAATTTTTCAAGTTGTAATATTGTCTGACCCAAATTATGCTGGAAACATTATAGTGATTTTAGCTAATTTACCTGAGTTTCTCCGAACGCCGATCTTAAAAAAAAGAATGCTAGAATTTTTTTCAATGTCTGAATTAGAAAGAGTTGAGATTATATCAAATGCGCTTGAAGCTGGTCCAACCATACCTTATCCAAGTTTTTCTAAACTATTCAAAACTTGGCTTGAAGTTTTAACAGCCATCTCAGAAGAACAACGAACTTTAATGTTTTCTAGTTACATCAAAGAAATAATTAATGCGCCTCAAAAATTAATTAATTTTAATCTAGATGGGATACTTGAGATCTTCTTATCCTTGGATAATTCAAAAAAAGAAATTATTGCAAATTCGGTAAAAAGAATTATTTCTCAATTAGATGAAAATCAAAAAAGGAAATTGTTTTTGATAATTCCGGAAAATGCCAAAAAACAACTTGGCCTCTAAGGGTTATCGGGTTTTCGGTTATTTTCATTAGTAAAATCTACAACATCTCCTTCAGGTGTTCTGACCCCAACAAAAATTTGTTCATTTTTTTTAAGGAGTTTTCTGTGATCAGGAAGGGACATATCTAATCTCATCTCATTCATAACCATAACTCGATATTCTTTCCATTGAGCCCAACACTTGTTACAACATGGATATGAGGACGCCTTTGGGTCTAAATCCTCATCTTCAGGAATAGGGTTTTTACATTTAGTACAGATTTTGCTCATAATCTAGCTTCACGTTAAACTCCTTTTATCTTTTTTTAACCAAACCAATAATAATTAATTCAGACTAAATTAGATGTGAAAATAAAGTGCCCAAAATGTAATAAGGAAGCTGAACTTGCATCAGATTTTTCAGTTGTTAAATGTCAACATTGTAATTTAGATATGAGTTACGGTGAATATGTAAAATTTGTTGCGCATAATGATAAAAAATATTCTGATATTTTAGGAGATTACGCTGGAAGTACAGAAGGTGAGACTGCTGGGACTCTTGATGAATGGGATTAAGCTTTTAGCTAAAAGATTCATCAAGTTAAAATAATTAATTTCAATTGATATTGTTCATAGTTGGAATTTTTACTTGAGAATATTCTAAATTTAATTGGCTTTATGGTAGGCCTTGCAATAGGCATAATGTCATATGTTGGTTTTAAAAATACTGGTAGTCCCACTCTTTTTAGATTAACACTTGCGTTCTTATCAATCAGTGTTGGTTTTTTTGTAGTGTGGACAGGATATATTGCAGAAGATTTTGTTTTCAAAAGTGGCCATATAGAACGTTGGATTCAAACATTAGGTATTGGTATTCAAACTATTGGTTATTTTTTTATTGCATTCTCACACAGTATTAAATCATTTTTACCCAAATCAAGATATTTTAGATCAGTGGGAATGATTCCTCTATTCTTAGTGTCGGCAATTCACATTGAACATATTTTCAGATCTGTTTCATTTATCTTATTAGTTTACGGAGCAATTGAAACAATTCTTTCATACTTTGAAGGAAAAAAGAAAGGAACTATCTTTGTTGCAGTAGGATTATCATTTCTTGCTTTTGGAGAATTTTTAGGTTGGTATTCGTTGGTGTTTCCAGAATCAATATTATATTATCTTTCTATTGGTATCAAAATTACTGGATTAATTTCTCTTTTTATTCCAGTCAGTAAGGTTCCTTTAACAAAAATTAAATTCGATACAGAGATCTAATCGTAGTAATTCCTTTTTCAATAATTTTGGTTCAAAATAGGGAAAAATGGACAAATTACATTGTCAAATTCTTTTCTCTTCCTAGTATATGGAACAAGAACGTATTACTATCATATACATGCCTAGGGGAAGTTCACAGACTAAGTTGGTAAGTTCGTATAGAACTCATATGAAGATAATAGGAGATATTTTATCAACTACTAGGGATGATTTGGATTCAGATAGTGGTGCAAGCGTAACCTATCTCATTAGAAAGGCAAATGTGTCTCATGTAAGAATTTCAAAAATTCTTAACAATTTAGTTTCTCAGGGATTATTAGAACAGATAGATTCGCAAGGAGCTAGTAGATACAAAATAAGTTCTAATGGAAGAGAGTTTCTAGAAGCTTATCGAACTTTTAGTAGATTTGCAGAAAATTTTGGATTGGTAATCTAATCATCATCTTCTAAATCATCATCAAAATCATCTTCAAATTCATTGTCTTCGATATCAGATGTACTCTCCATAACTTTCCAAGTACATAGAAATCAAATTATTATTAAAGATACGTTTTAACATAAATGCAAACATTGGAAATATTTTATGATTCTGATTGGACAGTAATACTACTATTAGAGCTACAAACGATGACTGATTTTTTAGAAGATACGGTTTATGGAATAAGCTGATCTGATTTGAATTTAATTATTACATGTGCACGTCATTTTGAAGAAGAGACGAGTGAGGAAATAAGGAGAGTTTTGATGGAACTTGGTGATCAAGAACCTAAAGTTATGATTACTAGTATGCCTGGGATCCTCACTGCAATAACAGGTCTAAATCCAATTAATATTATTGAAAAAATTCGAGAAAAAATTATTGATGAGCCTTGGTCTGTTAGGTATTGTTTTAGAATAATTCCTATTCAAAACTCTTGTCAGACTAATCTTATAGAAATTGTAGATAAAATTCAAAATATGATAGGCATTCTAAAGCCAGATGAAAGTTATAGGATCACAATTGAAAAAAGAAATACAAAAATCTCATCTAATGAAATAATTTCTGAAATAGCAAAAAATATTCCAAATAAGGTTTCCCTAGATAATCCTGATTGGATTATATTAATTGAAATAATTGGAGACGAAACAGGTGTTTCAGTATTACGAAATAATATGATTTTAAGTGTCGAAAAAGTAAAACGCTCTTTATCAGAATAATATTGCTGCTTTTTCGGAAAGTATGTCTTCTAAAGGAGATTTAGAGGTAATAGAATCTATTTGTTTTTTTGTGATATTGAATTTTTTTCTAAGGAAATTTTGATTATTTTGTAACAAAGGAGGGGTATTCAGTAATGGTTTGATGTCTTGGTATAATTTTTCAATTAAATTTTGTTTCCCAATTGCAATTAGTATAAAACTATTCCGAGGTTTTATTCCAACGCGTTCTAATGCATCTACAATTTGAGTAGTTCCTGCAAATCTCAGTAAAATATCTGTCTCTATTTTTTTTGAAAGTAGTATTTTATTTCTTTGTGCCATTTGAGAAATTGCAAGTATTTTTTCTGCATGTGATTTCCCAATTACATATTTAGCAGATATTGCTTGAATAACTAATGATGAAAATTTTCTTCTAAGATCATCTAGAAAATTAATATCTAGTTTTTGATTTGCTTTTATTTCAAATAGTTCGACATATGAATTAATGATATTAAATTGAATTCTTCGAGAAGAACCTCCATGGATGATTGGAATAATACTAACAATATCTCCATGTTTTAATTTGGTTAAAGAGCCATCCATCGCAGAAGAATCTATTCCATTTACTGCAACTAATAGATTTTTTGTATCAAGTCTATTGTTGTTATGTAGATTATTTTTAATTAAATGTTCAAGTAATTGTTCTATTGTAATGTCAGTCTTTTCAATTTCTATATAATCCACAGAAAAGATTTTTTTTGCTCCACCCAAAAATTTTATTTTAATCAATTTGTAATTTCCATTATATAGTAAAATTAGTTTTGACCTTACTCAGAAAATTCGTCATCTTTCTTAATTGATAGGTTTTCTGAATTAAGAATTTCTTCACTTATGTTTGAAGGTCGTTGCACTTCTGAAGTTTCATTCTCCAGTTGTTTTTCTTTTTCTAATTGTTCTTCTTTTTCTCTAATTTCACGCTTTATGAATTTGGTAATGTATCCTGCCAATTCGTTTTTTAATCCTTTTGAGCGAATTATTGAAATGGTGTCTAAAACTTTTTTGTTTTCTATAAAATCAGTACCAAACTTGGCTTTGTCTTTGTCAAGAATGTCCAATGTAATTTTCTTGATTCTATTCACTCATCGGGTTATCAGGATGGGTGTTTTATACCTATATCCCTAGAAAAGCATTTGAATTTTTTTCTAAAATAGCTGCAAATTCATCATATGGTTTTCTCAATACTTTTGAGGCGCAAAAAATTATGCTTGGAATAAAACTAATCTGCGCAGTTTTTAATCCAAAACATCTTGAAAATTTAACTGGCCCATCTGTTTCAACTAAAATTCTATCAATGTGTGTTTTTGATAAAAGAAGTTGCTTATCTTTTGCATAAACTAGTAGAGGTCCATATGAAACAAAAAATCCCATATCCATTGCATGTTTGAGTTGATTCTTATTTCCATCAAACCAATGCAAAAGCATTCCTCTAATAGAGTATGATGGAATAATTTCATAAATTTTATCAAGAGATTTTCGAGAATGAATTGAAACTGGTTTACGTAGTTTTTCGGCAAGAGATAGTTGTTCTCTAAAAAGATTCTCCTGTCTTTGAATTTCTGACTCTGAAGAAACATAGGTAGGGTCGAGCCCTATTTCACCAATGCCTGATATGTCACCAGAATTTTTATTAATTAACTCAATTATTGGCTCTAGTTTTTCATGGGCTTTACTTGGATGAATTCCTACAAAAGGTAAAATAAGTTCAGTATTTTTTGAAAGTTGAATAGTTTTTTTTGAGGAAAGAAGATCTTCTGAAACACAACATACTTTGATGTGCATTTTTTTCATGCAGGTAATAATATTTGGAATATCGGAATCATATTGAGGATCAGATAGATGTATGTGTGAATCTATCAACCAAGTCATAGATATTCCAAATTAAAGGTGCCTAAAATAGTCTGCATAAATCGATTTCTTAGTAGGATTTTTTCACTCAAAGTCTTTAATCGATTATATGAAAAATTTAGATTATGAAATCATCTGAGCTTGGATTATCAGCCATGTATAGGATTTTGAAAAAATCAGGAGCGCATAGAGTTAGTGATGAATCAGCAGATGAATTAAGGAGAATTCTAGAGGAAGTGGCTACGTCCATTGCTAAAAGTGCTGTAGATATGTCAACTCATGCTGGGAGAAAAACCGTTAGAGGTGAGGATGTAAAGCTTGCCGCTAAATCTTTTACCAAATTCTAATCTAAAGGGTTTAATTTGAATAACTTGTTGTGTCATTGCCGGTGAGGTGGCAGAGTGGTTATGCGTGGGCCTGCAAAGCCTATCGATAGGGGTTCGAATCCCTTCCTCACCTTCAAAGTTTTGAGTTATTATGTAATTACCTGCTTTTCTAAATAGAGAGAAATTTACAGTAATAGATTGACACAGGTTAATAACAAAGGTTTGTTAAGATACATCCCAGGTTCACGTTCAATTTTAGTTCAAGAAAACAGTAGTCAACCTTTAGATGGTTTTGCAAAAAATATTCGAGAAAGTATAAGAGAAAATGCTGAAGATGCTAATAATGAAGTTGAGAAAGGGCATAATTTTCTTCATTGGGTTTTAACTAGAGTTTTTGAAGCAACAGAAGATGATGCTGCTGATGCCATAGTTGATGGAGCAAATGATCTAGGAATTGACGCATATCTGCCAGTTGATTTTTCAGAGAACAAGATAAGACTATTTCAATCAAAATATGGAACATCTCATTCTATGGAAGCTATTGCAAAATTCAAAGATGACGTCAAACGGTTACTCCAAAGCGACGTTACAAAGATGCGACCTGAAATTGCACATTTAGTTACTAAAATACGTGATAAGAATCTGAAGGTAGAGTGTTGCTATGTAACCGATCAGAAGGTTGAATATGAAAATGAAAAATTATTTGAAGTTATTGACATTGACGAAATCGTTCTAAGATTATGGGGTAGAATAAAAAAACCAGCAGCGGGCAAAAAATCTACAATAAAGTTAGAAAAAATGCTACATCATGAAAATACTATATTGGGAATATTGAAGTTAAGGGAATTAACTGATTTTATCTCTAAAAATCGGGATTATGTCTTTGAGTCTAATATTCGACAGTGGATGCAGTTTAAAACTACTGTTAACAAGGGTATTCGCGAAACCTTACAAAATGTACCTGACAAATTCTTTTATTATAATAATGGAATAACAATTGTCGTAAGTGATTTTGAAGAGACTGGAAATAATTCAATACTATTACATGCGCCTCAAATCGTAAATGGAGCTCAAACATCTAACTCAATTATTGATCGTGCAAAAAGAACTCATAATTTGGATGGCAGTATCACAGTTACAATTATTCGAGCAGATGATGAAGAAGACCAAAATAACATAACAAAATACAGAAACTCTCAGAATTCTGTTAGAGGTAAAGACCTTGTGTCATTGATGGATTTTCATAAATCAATTAAATCTCAATTACAAAATTGTGGTTACTTTTATGAAATTCAAGCTGGATCTTTTGATACTAGAACAAAATCACAACAATCTGAATTCAAAGGGGATGTAATTTACAATAATTATCTACCAGATAATCATAAAAAAGTAATTGTTGCAAAAGATGCAATTCAATCTTTAGTTGCTGGAATAGAACAAAGACCTACAGAATCCTATAGCTCACCGGCTCAGTTTTTACCACGTGGAAGTAAATATGATGAAGTATTCAACGAAAAACTAGAAGATGAGTATAGACTTTTACTGTATCCATACCTTGTAAAAGAGTTTGCCAAAAAGACCTTAAAGTATGGCAAAAGAGGAGGGCATAAAACTAAACGATACGCTACATTATTTTTTGTAGCAGTATATTTTCGCATCTTACATAAAACAATCCTTGAAACGAAGGGAGATTTTAAGACAGATATTACAAAATTGGAACCCATTTTTAGAAGTTTTAAGCTAAATAGTAGAATTTTAAAACTAGCCGATACGGTAGTTACAAAATTTCTTGAGGATACGGTTGTAGATGATGAAATGGAAATAGCAAATACAAAACATAATTTCTTCTCACATCACGTCTGGAATGATGCAATGCTTCGGGTAGTTGACAAGAAAATCAGGCAAGAAGAAGAAGAAATTGAAAGTATTAAAAAATTAGTTGGCAATCTGTCTTAATCTAAAAATTTTCTTAAACGGCAGAAGTCTAACCAAGTAAAAATTTGCAGGAGGTTTACATTGGCCAGACTTTCTACCGTAAGTTATTAGGATATAGTAATATTTAACATGATTTCTTCATTTGAAATTAGGAAAATTCCTAAAATGATTTTTATATAGAACATAAAAATGTACATTGAAGATTTGAAAAAAGAAGAAAAATGTAGTTTATGCAGTGGGCCAATAAAAACAAAGTATTTTCCCATGGAAACATGGAAAATAAATGGAATATTATGTGGTAACTGTTATTCTAAAAAAATTTCCGAATATTATCCTGGAGAACATGTAAGAGTAGATTTATCAGACAAGTAACGGTTTTTAATCACTTTTTATTTTGATATTTGTTTACATAAAGACAGTTCCATGTAAGAGGATCATCTTTGACCTGATCTTCTTGTAAAAATTTAATATCTGTAATTGTTTTTTTCTTTTTTAGTAAATTTACTTGAAAGGTTTCAAATTTTTTACATGTACAAGATTCTATCAGACATGCATCATTGTCATGTTCAATTTCGTGATCTTCTTTGATATGTCCACAATTGCATATAGCATCATCTTTTACATCTTTTTTTGAAAGTTTTGTATAAGTTCCTAATCTTAGATAAGCTTCTCCTTGATGACCATTTTTGAATCGTTCATAGTTTTGAGATTTGTCTAAGATTTTAAAAAAAGATTTGTTGGTTTGAGGTTTACTTGATTCTCCACCCATGATAAACCAATACTGCTCATCGGTCTCAACAAATCGAATTTTTATGGAATGATCATTCCACCAATGAATAGTTTCATTCCAAAGATTAGTTGCTTGTTTTCGCTCTGAGAATAAAGGAACTACATTCATTCTCAAATCATAGTATCTATACGCTACCCCCAAAAAGTCATTAAACCATGGGATCGATTCTTCCTTGTACACATAAAACAGAGAAGCCGAATTCTATTTAATATGTGCAAAATGATGGGTAATACTATTATATCTCAGTTTTAATCCCAATAGCGTATGGTAGGCTATAGGACTAGTATGCAGATCGTAGCAGATTTACTAGTGGCTACAGAACAATGTGGACAAGAGGGAATTAAGACAACCTCACTGCTCACAAAAGCAAATCTGTCACATTCTCGACTCTCTAAATTCCTTGAGAATTTAACAGGAGCCGAATTAATTAATAAAATTGAATATGACGGAAAGAATGCTTTTGTCATTACATCAAAAGGAAAACAATACTTGGAATCCTACAAAAAATTTGCAGATATAGCTGGTTCTTTTGGTTTAGATCTATAAAATTACTTTTTTGATCTTCTATTTAGGCGTCGTTTTTCTTTTTGTTCTTTTCTACTTTTCATAGCTGAATATAATATTATGATTATACTACCTACTATCATTGCATAAAATAGTCCTAGAATTTGGGGTTCACGTGTGATTGAGATGATCATTCCGGCAACTAAGAACATTAGGATGACTATGAGATATTTGTCCACCATTAACCTGAATTATAAAATAATATATCTTTTTGATTAAACCTGAGAGGGTAGTGGATAATGTCTAAAATACTTGAACTAATTGGTTTTGCTTTGATAGGAGGGACAATCTACTCTTATCTTGGAATGATTGGTAGTGAACTAAGATGGCCAGTTTTCTGGACATGTGCTGGAGGCGCTTTAACTATAATTGTATATAGAAAATGGATGAAAAAGAAATCTAGTACAGACAAGTCTTAAACTAAAATGCTCTACGTTTATGAAATTTTTTGTCATAGTTGATCAAAAACCAAGTAACCGACAGATCTATAAAGGATGAATATTTCGGATAATACTGGGGAGTATGACAAACGAGGTATCCGAATGGTGGAAGGGTCTAGGTACGGAACTAGAAGTCGATATTGAATCCCTTGATGAATAAAAATAAAAAATCTTAGAGTTCTAGTTATTTTGTATTAATGCAAAGCCTCGAGTGGGCTCCGACCCCACGACCTAACGCTTACGAGGCGTTCGCTCTACCAGGCTGAGCTATCGAGGCACATATCGGTTCCTATCAGAGTTTATAAAAAGCCTTTTTGGTTTTGAACCAGTGAAA